>CAZDYS010000479.1:0-3632 GCA_964509445.1 uncultured Planctomycetaceae bacterium | reverse complement strand
CCTTCACGTGCACGTTGAAGATGCGCTCTCCGAAGCGACGCAGGAAGCCCACGTAGTCCACGCCCTGGTAGGCGAAGTGCGACGGGTCGTAGTTGAACCCGAAGCGCGCGTGCCCGCCGACCGCGTCCAGCGCGCGCTGCGCGGTCACGAGGTCGAACGCGATCTCGGTCGGGTGCACCTCGAGCGCGAAGCAGACGTCGTGCTTCTCGAGCTCGTCGAGGATCGGCGTCCAGCGGCGCGCGAAGTCCGCGAAGCCCTCCTCGATCTGCGCCGGCGTCACGGGCGGGAACGAGTACAGGAGGTGCCAGATGCTGGAGCCAGTGAAGCCGTTGACGACCGTGCGTCCGGTCTTCGCGAGCTGCGCCTTCACGGCGTCCGGCGCGGCGTCGAAGAAGCGCCGCGCGGCCTTCGCCGTGTCCATCACCTCTCGCGCCGCGCGCTGGCGCACGCCCTCGGGATCGCCGTCCCCCCAGACGTGCTCCGGCAGGATCGACTGGTGGCGCTCGTCGATGTTGTCGCACACCGCCTGGCCGACCAGGTGCGTCGAGATCGCGAACGACTGCAGGCCGGCCGCGGTGAGGAGGTCCCACTGCTTCGCGCAGTAGTCGTCCTCCGCGAGCGCGCGCTGCACGTCGAAGTGGTCGCCCCAGCAGGCCAGCTCCAGCCCCTGGTAGCCCATCTCCTTGGCCTTCTTCGCGAGCACTTCGAGCGACAGGTCGGCCCACTGGCCGGTGAACAAGCAGACGGGACGGGACATGGAGGGCTCCTTGGGAGGATGGACCGAGGCAACGCGAGGAGTATAGCGCGTCCGCGGGAGCGGCCGGCGACGGCGCGGGGGTCGGTCGACCCGCTAGGATGAGCCGCATGCGCACGCTGCTCGCCTCCTTCCTGGTCCTCGCCGCCTGCCTCGCCTTCCTGTGGCTCGCGTTCCAGGGAGACCGGGGAGAGGAAGCACGGGTGGTCGGCTCGACGCGGGCTCCGGCTCCTTCCCGCGACCCTCTCGCGCCGGCGCGATCTGCAGGGACGGACCCCGCGCGCTCCCTCTCCGTCGAGGTCGACGCACCGAACCGCGCCGCGGACGGGTCCGCGACGGCGACGCGCGAGGAGGACCGCGTTCCGTTCCGCGGGCGGGTGCTCGACGCCGCGACGGAGGAGTCGATTCCGTGGATCGAGGTCCAGGCCGGGGCCTTCCGCACGGAGACGGACGCCGCCGGCCGCTTCCGCTCCCCCACCTCGACCGCGATCCACTTCGCCCCGGAGACGGAGGCCACCGTCCGCGATCCGAGGAGCCGCACGGTCCTCGGCGTCCTGCGCATCGAGGACGCCGAGCGGCGCTCCGCGGACGGGCGCGACGAGCTCCTGCTGCGCGTCCCCTACGGTCCGACCTACCCGGTGCAGATCGCCGGGACCGCCGGCGTCGGCGGCTGGCGCGCGCGCCTGGTCGAGCACGCGTCCGACGGAACGGTCCACTCCGGGCGCTTCTTCGACCTGTTCGCGCCTCCCGACGGCGGCCCGTGGCTGTTGCGCACGGAGCGGCCGTGGGAGCCGAACCTCCCGGGGAGCACGTTCGTGATCGAGGCGCGCAACCTCGAGGAGAACGGGCGGAGCGATCCCCTACGCTCCGCGGTCGGCGTCTATCCGGAGGTCGTTCCGATCACGCCGTCGCGCACGATCGGCAGCCTGCAGGGCTGGGTGGTCGACACCGCCGGCGAGCCGCAGAAGGGGGCGCGGGTGAGCGCGGTCCCGCTCGGCGTGGAGCTCGCCGACGCGCGCTTCCAGACGAGCACCTCGGGAGGAGGTGGCCTGTTCCTGATCCGCGACCTGCCGACCGGCAGCTACCGCCTCCACGTCCAGGGTCGCCGCGGACAGCCCCCGGTCGAGGTCGACTGGAAGGTCGAACCCGGCTTCCAGGAGGTCGGCGACATCGCGATCGAGCCCCACGTCCCCGCCGGACGCATCGAGGGGAGGCTCGCGAACCGCAGCGGAGCCGCGCTCGAGGGTCCGCTGCGCGTCCGCCTGCGCGCGATCGATGGGCGGCCGTTCGAGCTCCTGGACGTCACGCATCCGGCCGGGATGCAGATCTTCTCCTCCACGGCGGTCACCGGCGAGGAGGACCGGCAGGACGGCCAGGTCTTCGAGTTCGCGTCCGTTCCCGCCGGCACCTACGAGCTCTCGGTCCTTCCCCATGCGGGGATCCCCTGGACGCCCGAGACGCTGGTGGTCTCCCCGCCGAACACCGAGGTGCTGTTCGTGCGCGAGGACGAACGCGCGCTCTACCAGCACGCGTTCGAGGTGTTCGGCGAGCACGTCCCCCAGGGCAGCTACGCCCTCCAGATCCACTTCGACGGCGCGTTCTCTCCCGAGCTCTGCGCCGGCGACCCGCGCTTCCTCGCGCCGCGGGACGCGCGCTTCACCTGGTCCCTCCGCGCGCGCGGCTTCCAGGCCGCGCACGGCGACGAGTCCGCGTTCCGCACGACCGGAGGACGCCGCGTCGCGCGCGTGCAGCTGCGACCGGGCTGGGGAGGACGGCTGTTCCTGCGCGACCTGGGCGGCGGCCTGCTCCACGACGACGACGCCGCCGGCTCCTACAGCGTGGTCCTTCGTCCCGGGATCCCCAACGCGCGGGTGTTCGCCGACGGCGAGGAGGTCGCCGTCTCCGACGCGAGCGGCCTGGTCACGCTCGCGCTCGAGGAGCGCCCGGAGGAGATCCGGATCGAAGCGGACGGCTGGCGCCAGGTGGCCTCGGGCAAGCTCCGGGACGGGCGCCTGACGGGGAGCGAGGTCGACGTGGTCGTCTGGTTCGTGCGGAACTGAGACGACCGGCGGCCGGCGCCGGGCGCCAGATTCGCCGATTCCGTGCATCCTCTCGGGAGCGACCGGCCACTCCCCCCCTGGCGCGACGCCCCCGGGCCGCGCTCGACCTCATGACGACCTCCCCGCTCGACCCCGACACCTTGCTGCGCGAGACGGAGCGCCTGCGCCGCCTGGCGCGCGGGCTGCTCTACGACGCGTCCGAGGCCGAGGACGTCGTGCAGGAGGCCTGGCTCGCGCGCCTCGAGCGCGGCCCGTCGACGGCGGACGGCTGGACCGCCGGCTTCGTGCGCCATCGGTCCCGGGAGCGCAATCGCGCGCTGGGACGCCGGCGGCACCACGAGACCGCGGCGGCCCGCGCGAAGCCCACCACGACGCGGTCCACGGACGTCGCGCTCGACCGGCTCGAGGTCCTGCGGTCCCTGGTCGCGCGCCTCGAGGCTCTGCCGGAGCCCTACCGCACGGCGCTGGTGCTGCGCTACCTCGACGGACTCGCCCCCGACGACATCGCGCGCCGGACCGAGGTCCCGCGCAACACCGTACGCTCGCGCCTGCAGCGAGGACTCGCGCGGCTGCGCGCCGAGCTGGACGACGGGACCGAGGATCGGCGGACGCGCCTCCTGACCGCGCTGCTGCCGCTCGCCGGCCCGCCCTCGCCCCCGACTCCCGGGACGGGCGACGTCCGGCCCCTCGCGGAGCCCACCGGGGCCGGCTCCGCTTCGCTGCTCTCCCCGCTCACGGCTCTCATGGTTCCCAAGCTCGCCACGCTCGTCGCCGTCGTGTTCGTCGCCTTCGCAGCCGCGGCTCTCTACTGGCTCCGC
>CAZDYS010000478.1:0-3632 GCA_964509445.1 uncultured Planctomycetaceae bacterium | reverse complement strand
GGACAAGTACGGCGTCGCCGAGACGCCGCACCTCGGCATGGAGCACCAGACGATCATCGCCTACGGCAACGAGTACCGCGGCAACCCCTGGGGCGACGACCAGGGCTTCGACTTCCTGCACCACCACGAGATGGCGCACGAGTGGTGGGCGAACCTCGTGACCTGCCGCAACTGGAAGGACTTCTGGATCCACGAGAGCTTCGCGACCTACGCGCAGGCGCTCTACACCGAGCACCTCAACGGCCCGGCCGCCTACCGCCACCGGATGGAGGAGACGCGCGGCCTGCTCGCGAACGTCGCGCCGATCGCGCCGCGGGAGGACATGGACGCGGCGTCGATCTACCAGGGCGGGGCCGGCGGCGACATCTACTACAAGGGCGCCTGGGCGCTGCACACGCTGCGGTTCCTGGTGGGCGACGAGACGTTCTTCCGCGCGCTGCGTCGCATGGCCTATCCCGAGCCGGAGCTCGAGGCGAAGCGGGACGGCAGCGCCTGCCGCTTCGCGGACACCGAGGAGATCGTGCGGATCGCCGAGGAGGTGACGGGCCACGAGCTGGACTGGTTCTTCGAGCTCTACCTGCGGCAGCCGCGGCTGCCGGAGCTCCTCGTGGCGCGCGAAGGGTCCACGCTCGTCCTGCGCTGGAAGACGCCCAAGGACCTGCCGTTCCCGATGCCGGTCGAGATCGAGGTGGGCGCCGAGCGGCGCCGCATCGAGCTCCAGGGCGGCGAGGCGCGCGTCGAGGTCGGCAAGGCCAAGGTCACGATCGATCCCGATCGCTGGCTCCTGAAAAAGGACACGGACGAATGAGCGGACAGGAGACGATCGACGCATTCCTCGCCGAGGGACCCTGGGCCGTGGTCGGGGCCTCGAGCAACCGCGCCAAGTACGGCAACAAGGTGCTGCGCTGCTACCAGCAGAACGACAAGGCGCCGCTCTACGCCGTGCACCCGCGCGAGACGGAGATCGAGGGCGTCGCCACCCACCCGAACCTGGTCTCCCTTCCCGAGGCGCCGCGCGCGATCTCGATCATCACGCCTCCCGACGTCACCGAGGAGGTCGTGCACGACGCGATCGCGGCCGGCGTCGAGTTCCTGTGGATGCAGCCCGGGGCCGAGTCGCAGCACGCGATCGAGATCGCGGAGCACGCCGGGCTCGGCGTGATCGCCGGGGGTCCGTGCCTCTTGGTCGTGCTCGGCTACCGCGAGTGAGCGGACCGTCCGGTTCCGCGAGCCGCGCGTGAGCAGGGAAGTCGACTTCGGCCGCGCCGCCGCCGACTACGCCGCGCACCGGCGCGGGTTCCCAAAGTCGTTCTTCGAGCGTCTGCGCTCCGAGTTCGCGATCGGCGTGCCGGGGCAGCGCGTGCTCGACGTCGGGACCGGGACGGGCCAGATGGCGCGCGGACTCGCGCTCGGAGGCGCGCGGGTCACGGGGCTCGATCCCTCGGCGCAGCTCCTGGCCGTGGGGGCGCAGCTGGACGCGACGGCGGGCGTGACCGTCGCGCGCCTCGAGCGCACGGCGGAGGACACCGGCTGCGCGGACGCGAGCTTCGACGTCGTGACCGCGGCGCAGTGCTTTCGCTGGTTCGATCCCGCGCGCGCGTGCCACGAGTTCCGCCGGGTGCTCGTCCCCGGAGGCCGTCTGGTCCTCGGTCAGCTCGACTGGCTCCCGCGCGCCGGCAGCGTGCCCGAGGCGACCGAGGCGCTGATCCTCGCGCACAACCCGCGCTGGACGCTGGGCGGGCTCGACGGACTCCCGACGCACTTCGTGCACCGCGTCGAGGAGGGCGGCTTCCGCGACGTGCACACGTTCTCCTACGACCTCGACCTGAGCTACTCCCACGCCGACTGGCGCGGACGCATCCGCGCGAGCGCCGGGGTGGCGGCCGGACCGCTCGGTCCCGCCGAGGTGGAGCGCTTCGACCGCGAGCACGCGGAGCTGCTCGCGAGGCGGTTCCCCTCCGACCCCCTGAGCGTGCCGCACCGCGTGTTCTGCGTCGTCGCCACGAGCCCCTGACGCGCAGCCGGTCAGGTTCGACGCGCGGCGACCGTCGAGAAGCACGCGGCGACGAGCGGAACCGGTCGGACCGGATGCCTACACTCTGGACCCGCAGCCTCTCGCTCCCGTGCCTCCTCCCGACGTTCGACCGCGCCGCTGGCGCAAGCGCCTGATCGCCGCCGCGCTCTCCCTCGGCCTGAGCTTCCTCCTCGTGGAGCTCGTGGCGCGCGCGCTGTTCGGCGTGCCGCTGCCGGAGCGCCTGCCGCTCCTGCGGGTCCAGGCGAACGACCAGCGCGGCTGGGAGATGGTCCCCGGCGAGCTGCACTACACCTACGAGGAGGCGGTCACGATCAACGCGCTCGGGCTGCGCGGCCCCGAGCTGGGCCCGAAGCGTGAGGGGGAGCTACGCCTGCTCGCGCTGGGGGACAGCCTCGTCTACGGCCAGGGCGTGGCGGACGACCAGACGCTACCGGCGCACCTCGAGCGGGAGCTCGGCGCGCCGTGGACCGTCGTCAACGCCGGGCACCGCGCCTACGACACGGCGCAGGAGATCGGCCTCCTGGAGGAGCTCGGCGAGGAGCTGGCGCCGGACGTCGTCGTGCTCTTCTGGTACCGCAACGACTTCCTCGAGCGAGAGATCGGACCGACCGCCGAGCGCCTGCGCGCCTCGGGGCCGATCTCCTTCGACGTCGGTCGGCCGCTGGAGGGAGCGACGCTGTGGAAGTGGCGCGCGAAGCAGCTCGCGCGGCGCAGCACGCTCGTGATGACGCTCTACGACCGGGTGAAGAAGAAGCACGGCGACCAGATCGCGCGCGAGACGCCGGCCGGGCTCGAGCGGCTCGACGGCTACCTCGACCGGTTCGTCGCGCAGTGCGAGCGACTCGGGGCGCGCCCGCTGGTGTGCGCGATTCCCGGTCCGGACCGGCTGGCGGAGGAGGACCTGGAGCGCTCGCCGGATCGCGAGGTCCTCGAGCTGGCGCGGGAGCACGGACTCTTCGCGCGCGACCTGCTGCCGGCGCTGCTCGCCCTGCGCGAGGCCACGGGCTCGATCCCGACCGTGCCCTTCGACGGGCACTACGCGGGACCCTCGAACGAGGCCCTGGCGAGGGCCGTGGCGGGCTGGGTTCGCGAGGCGCTCGCGAAGGACGCCGCCGGAGGCTGAGGGGCGCCCGCGGCGTCCCGTGATCCGATCCAGGCGAGGACGCCCTCCCGGGGAGGACGGGCGCCGCGGACGAACGAGAGCCCGGGGAGTGACGAGATCGGCCCCGTGGCCTAACCTCTCCTCGCGATGACGACCTCCGACCCGAGCCCCGCCGACGCGCGCCCCGAAGAGAAGCCCGCCGCCGGCGGTCTGGAGGCCGTTCTGGCCTCCCCGCGCGGTTTCTGCGCCGGCGTGGACCGCGCGATCGAGATCGTGGACCGCGCCCTCGAGCTCTACGGGCCGCCGGTCTACGTGCTCCACGAGATCGTGCACAACCGCCACGTGCTCGAGGACTTCCGCGCGCGCGGCGTGCACTTCGTCGAGGAGCTCGACGAGATCCCGGCGGGTTCGGTGACCGTCTTCAGCGCGCACGGCGTCGCCGAGGCGGTCGAGGTCGCGGGGCGCGAGCGCAACCTGCGCGTGATCGACGCGACC
>CAZDYS010000477.1:0-3634 GCA_964509445.1 uncultured Planctomycetaceae bacterium | reverse complement strand
ATATCATCGCTATGGTTGGCAGCCAATGTGGCGAGTTGCTCTCTAAGGGCGGCGAACCAGGCCGGCGGCAGGAACCACAGGAACCGCGCATGCTCGTCTCCCAGGACAGGCATGCGGGCCAGGGTGGGGATCGACCGGATCCCGAACACCACGCCGAGCACCACGCCGACCACCAGCAGGGTCTGGAACGCCACCAGGAGCCCCTCGGCCCGCTCGCCCAGGAGGTTCTGGACGGTGAGCAGCACGGCCGCGAGGCCGCTGACGAGCCCCAAGCCGAGCACCGGGAGCAGCATCCGGGACAGCGTGGGAGTCGCCTCCGGCGCGAAGAGCGCGGCCGGGAGCAGCGATCCGAGGGAGAGGATCCACAGCACGAGCACGAGGTGCAGCGTGCGCGCGATCCTGCGCTCGCGCGCGAGCACCGGCAGGGTCGCGACCCACTCCTCGGCGGGGTCTCGGCGCAGGATCCAGCCCAGCTCGCCCGTCAGCGGGATGGCCACCATGGCGGTCGTCAGGCTCAGGGCGAACAGGCCGTAGGCGAAGGGGCCGAGGACGTCGCCGACCAGCGCGCAGAACAAGCTCGCGACGAGGCCCTGCGTCAGGAGCGCGAGCAGCGGGGCGCCGGCGGCCGAGCCCGTGGCGAGCTTCGCCCGCAGGAGGATCCAGACGCGTCGTGTCATTCCGCCGCCGCCCGAGGTCCTCAGGCGAACAGCTCGAGGGACAGCTTGAAGCGGAAGTCGTTCGCGATCGGGTCCTCGACGCCCAGAACGTCGAAGGCCTCGAGCATGACGGCCCGTGCCTCCGTGGCCCGACCCGCCGGGTCCAGCCGCACGGCTTCCAGGAGCTCCTCGAGTCCCTCCTCGTACAGGCGCGCGGCGACCAGCGCCTTGCCGAGCTCGAAGCGCGCGTCGAAATCTTCCGGAGCGGCCTGGGCGCGCGCGCGCAGCGCGTCGAGGTCCACGGCGGACTCCTCGAAGTCCAGGCGACTCGCGAAGGCGCGGCCCTCGGGTGAGGTGCGCGTCTCCTCGGTGAGCTCCTCGAAGGCGGCCTTGGCCTCCTCGGCCATCCCTTCGCTGAGCAGGAGCTCGGCCCACAGGAGTCCCGCCTCCTGGTCGTCCGGGTGCTCCTGCAGGTGCTGGTTCAGGAGCCCGAGCGCGGAGCTCGTGTCCCCCTCGGCCAGCTTCTCCTTCGCGAGCGCGAGATCTCCGCTTCCCCCGGTCCCCGGGCCTCCCGGGGCCACGCGGTCGAGGAACGCGTCCAGCTGCTCCGGCGGCAGGGCGCCCTCGAACCCGTCCACCATGCGGCCCTGGTGGACGGCGAAGACGGCCGGGATCCCGCGAACCTGGAGCGCCTGAGCGAGCTCGGGGTTCTTGTCGATGTCGACCTTCGCGAGCGTGAACCGGCCGTCGCCCTCGCGGGCGCGGCGCTCCAGCTCGGGCCCGAGCTCCTTGCAGGGCTCGCACCACTCGGCCCAGAAGTCGAGGACGATGGGTCGTTCGATCGAGGCCTCGAGGACCTGGCTCTGGAAACCTGCCGCGTCGACGTCGACGATCCAGGGACTTTCTTCCGACATGGTTGGGCGGGGGAGATCCGATAGAAGGGGAGCCGCATGATAGGTCGCGCGGGACCGGATTCGCCCCTGCCCCCGACCGGTTCCTGGGCTTTCCGGAGCCCGCCCCTCACGAGAGCACGCCGGGCCCCGTAGCTTGCTCTCGACGCTCTGCGCCCACCCATGAAGATCGCCTCCACTCTCCTCGGACTCCTCCTGTTCGCCGCTCCCCTGGCTGCCCAGGGCTTCTCCGAAGGGTTCGTCCGGGAGCTGCGCTGCCCCGGGGGCGGGCGTCTGCCGGACGCGGCGCTGGACCGGGACGGGGCCCTGCACCTGGTCTACTTCGCCGGCGCGAAGGCCGCCGGGGACCTGTTCTACGTGCACTCGGAGGACGAGGGGGCGACCTTCAGCGAGCCCGTCCGCATCAACGAGGAGCCTGGCACCGTACGGGGTACCGGCGCGCTCACCGGCGGCTCGATCGACGTGGACGGTCGTCGCCAGGCGCACGTCGTCTGGCTGACGGCTGGCAAGGAGCCGACGATCCGCTACGCACGCGTCAAGAGCGGCGAGGTCTCGCTGCGACAACAGCTCGCCGAGGGGCATCGCGGGCTCGACGTCGCTCCGGAGATCGTCTACGGCCAGGGGCGAGCGGTCGTCCTGTGGCACTCGCTCGCCGAGTCGAAGGCCGAGGCGAGCGAGGACGAACCCTCTCGGCGCCTGTTCCTCTGTGACTCGGAGGACTTCGGAGAGACCTTCTCCGAACCGCGGATGATCGACGACGAGCGCTTCGGCGTCAGCGCGGGCTGCACCGTGTCCGCGGTCTTCGCGAAGCGCGGCACCCTCTACGCCCTCTACCGCACCCGCAACGGCAAGGACCGGCACCTGCGCTTCGTCTCGACGGACGACTTCGGCGTGAACGTCGAGAGTCGCTTCCTCGACTCGCTCCTGTCCCGCAAGGCGCAGCGCACGTCGACGGCCCTCTCGCTGGGACCCTCGACCCCGGTGGTCGCCTGGATCAACGACGACCGCCTGGCCTGGTCGAGCATGAACAAGTCCGGCGCGATCGGGCCGCCGGTCGGACCGCGTCGCAAGGAGCTCTGGCGCCGCTCTCCGGCGATCGCCGCGAGCACCAAGCGCGCGGTGATGCTGACCTGGCTCGAAGGCAAGGAGAAGGGCAAGCCCAAGCGGATCGGCTGGCAGGCCTTCGACCTGATGAACAAGAACAACATCGACCTCGGCAGCTTCGAGGGCGACCTCTCGATGGACACGACGCCGTTGGTCTTCGTGCGGCCCTCGGACGAGGGCTTCACGATCCTCTACTGAGCGACTCCCGGCTGGCTCAGGACTTGCCCCCTCGCGCGGGCTAGGATCGGCGCGATGGACCTGACCTTCCAAGGGCCTGCCGGCACGCTCGAGGGCGTGCTGGAGGAGCCGGACGACGCGGTGCGCGGCGCAGCCGTCGTGTGCCACCCGCACCCGCTGCACAGCGGCACGATGCGCAACACGATCGTGGTGCGGACCGCGCGGGCGCTTCGATCCGTCGGCATGGCGACGCTGCGCTTCAACTTCCGTGGCGTCGAGAACAGCGCCGGCACGCACGATGGCAACGGGGCCGAGGAAGGCGACGCCAGCGCGGGCCTGGACCTCTTGGCCGAGCGCTATCCGGGCGTCCCGCTGTGGGCGGGCGGCTACTCCTTCGGTTCGCGCACGGTCTGCGGCCTCGCCGGCAAGGACGCGCGCATCGAACGTCTCCTCCTGATCGCGTTCCCGGTCGCCGTCTACGACTGCTCCTGCATCCAGGAGGTCTCGCAGCCCGCGCTGCTCCTCTTCGGGAGCGGAGACGAGTTCGGGACCGCGACGGAGCTCGTCCAGAAGTTCCCCAATCTCCCCGAACGGCTCGAGGTCGACCAGGTCGACGGTGCCGACCACTTCTTCCGCGGCCGGACTCCTTTCGTCGAGGACAAGGTGCGCGCCTACGCCGACGCGGCGTGGCAACTCAGCTCATGAGCGACCCGAACCCTCCGATGCCGACCGGCTGCCCCGCGATCCGTCGCGTGATGATGCCGCGGGACACGAACGCCGTCGGCA
>CAZDYS010000476.1:0-3645 GCA_964509445.1 uncultured Planctomycetaceae bacterium | reverse complement strand
CTAGCCGTTCCGGGAGGCGCCGCCGGCGCGCGCGCCGCGACCTCCCCCGCCGTCGCCACGGCCGGGGCGCGGACCGCCTCGCTCGTAGGCAGGCAGCTCGAGCAGCTCGCGCGGCATCGCCTGCAGCGCGCTCTCCACCGGCTGGGAGTCGAGCCCGTCCTCGCGCATGCGCGTCACGAGCTGACGGGCCGTCGCGACGGCGTTCACGTTCAGGCCATCGAGGCTCGCGGCGGAGGCCTGGCGGCGCTCGAAGGAGATCAGGATCTCCTTCATCGAGTCCTGGAGACGCCCCTGGTCGAGCGCCATGCGCGCGCGCCCGGCATGCGCCATCGCGATGTAGTGGTCGCAGGCGTCCTGGCCCTCGGGCCGCCCCAGGATCGAGCGCTCGTAGTGCTCGATCGCGCGGCCGTAGGACTCCCAGGCCTCCTGCTCCGCGTTCGCGCGCCGGTGGAACTCGGCTGCGACCATGGAGGTGTAGCCCGCGTGCCAGGGCAGGTTCGGGTCCGCGTTCGGCTCGAGCAGCATGGCCTCGTAGGTGGACTCGAGCGCCTCGACGCCGCGCGTCGCCAGGATCCGGCTGCGCAGGCGACCGTGCAGGTCCCAGGAGTCCGGGAAGCGACGGATCCCCTCGTCCAGCGCTGCGTGGGCCTGTCGGAAGGCGCCAAGCCAGACGAGGAAGTCGTAGTGCGCAGCGACCTGGAACTCGTCGCCGAGCGGGTGCTTCGCGAGCACGGAGTAGGCCGCGTTCACGTCCGTCAGCCACTCGCGCGGCCAGTCCTCCTTCGCGCGCACCGCGTCCTTGATCGCCTGCTCGCGCCCCTGGGCGAACAGCGCGAGGACGGCCATGGCGTTCCAGTTGTAGACGCCCGTCGGCATCGCACCGACGGCCGCTTCGGCGCGCGCGTGCGCGGTCTCGACGTCACCGAGGTAGTAGGAGGCGAGCGACACGGTCGCGTCGAGACGCCAACCGGAGGCACCCAGCTCCTCGGCCTCGAGCGCGGCACCGAGAGCGTCCTGCAGGAGGTAGCGGCCGAAGTTCCGGTCCGCGCGCGGGCGGTTGACGCTCGCCACGGCCGTCTGCGGATCGACCGCCAGCGCGAGCGAGGACTCGGCGAAGGCCAGCGTGGCGGCGGCGTCCGCGGCTTCGGAGGCGGAGCTCTCGGTCGCCTCGAGGCGCTTCTCGAGCTCCCTTCGCGCGACGCGGCGCGGAGCGTCGGCGTCCGTCATGGCGTTCGACCAGCCCCCCACGTCGACGGTGTCGGACTCCTGGTCGAGGCCGCGATGCACGGCCGCGAGCGTCTTCGCGCGCACGGACGTCTCCCCCAGGCGATCGAGCGCGGAGACCAGCGCCTCCTTCTCGGCGTCCGCCATCGGAACGCGCAGCGCCTCGTTGATCAGGTCCAGCGCCCCGACGGCGTTCGTCTGGGCGAGGCCCTCCCGACCGAGCTTCACGAGCTCCACGTCGAAGCCGAAGATGGCGAGCCGCAGGAGGTCGACAGACGCCTTGTCCTTCGCCTGGATCGCACGACGCAGGATCGCCACGCGCTCCTCGCGCGTCCCCGTGCGGTAGGCCTGCTCGACCGCCTCCTGGTCGGCGCTGTCGCCGCTCCCCACGAGGTCGAGCAGCGGACGGTCGCCCGTGGGCTGCGGCTCCGGCTGGTTCTCGCGCTGCTCGATGCCCACGCGAATCGTCTCGAAGACGGAGGCCGTGTCGAACGCGTAGTACACGTCGTAGGTCTCCGCTCCGTCGAGCTCGATCATCACGTGTCGCGGCGCCACGCGCTCTCCGTCGAAGTACTTCTCGTACAGCACGGGCTCGATCGCGATGTGCTCGCCGCAGGTCACCGTCCCGAAGCGCGGGCACTCGATGCGGTTGCCCTCGGCGTCGTGGTCCTGCGGGTTGTGCCGGTAGACCGAGGCGATCACGGTGACGTAGGGCTCGTAGAGCGCGGCCACCTCCGGCTCCTTGTAGCGGATGCCGGCGTAGTGCTCGCTCGCGATCTCGCCGTCCATGTTCACGCACACGAGGATCGCCTTGCCGGTCTCCTCGGAGACGCGGATCGCGTCCTCCCAGGTCCGCTGCCAGCGGATCACCGTGTCCTTGGCCCAGTCCTCGGCGGTGGGTGCACGCCACATCTGTTCGCGGCTGAGGCCTTGGCCCTGACGATCCCCGACCTCCTGGGCGAGAGCGGAGCTCCCGAGGGTCGAGACGAGGGAGAGGACGAGCGTGGAGCGGAGGGTTCGAGTCATCGGATTCGTTCTCGGCGCGGACCGTTGTGGGGCATCGACGATAACCGGCGGAAGGCCGCGGGAAACGGGATCCCGGCGCAGAATTCCCGGGGCTGCGGCGGCCCCTTCCGGTCCTGCTCGGCCTTGCTCCGTCCGCGTAACGCGAAGGCGGCTTCGCGGCCGCGAGGGCTCCTCGGAGCGGAATCTCCGGTCGTGAAGTCGTGGGCCTCGCGCACCGGATCGGGGACCATGGTGGCCCGTCATGAGGACGCTCTCCCTGCTCTGCCTGCTGCCGCTCGCCGCGCCCGCTCCGCCCGAAGCGGAGGCCGACCGCGTGTTCCTCGAGTGGACCACCGAGCGCACGAGCTTCGTCCTCCAGGAGGAGTTCGTGCTGACCCTGCGCATGGGGTTCGAGGCGGAGTTCCTGGACCGCGAGCTGGTGCCGCTCTTCCACCGGCCCCTGGACCTCCCCGTCCAGGTCCAGGCCCCGTGGCTCGCGCGTCTCGAGGAGAACGGCGTGACGCGCCTCGCGCCGCCGCCGGCGCGCATCGAGGCGGCCAGCACCTTCGCGCTGGACGACGCCGTGGCGACCGCCGCGCCGGGCCCGGAGCGCACGGTGGACGGACGCGTGTTCCGGACCTTCGAGTGGCGGCTGCGCATGCGCTGCGAGCGCGAGACCGTGATCGATCTCCCGCCCCCGCTCCTGCGCTACGCCTTCGCGAGCTCCTTCCGGGAGGACTTCCTGGGCAACCGCATCGCCGAGGACCGCCGCGACGGATCGGTCTACGGCAACCGCCTCGCGATCCGGATCGAGTCCCCTCCCGAAGAGAACCGCCCGCCGAGCTACACCGGGGCCGTGGGTCGCTTCGAGACCGAGGCCAGCGCCACGCCGCGCGACCTCGAGGTCGGCCAGAGCCTGCGCCTCGCCTGGAGGGTCACGGGAGAGGGCAATCTCGGCGCCTTCGACGCGCCCTGGGTCGAGCTGCCGGGCTTCACGCGTCAGGGCGAGCGCGCCGAGCTCGAGGTCGACGACCGGGGCCGCCGCAGCCTGACCTTCTGGATCGACCTGGTCCCGGAGCGCACCTCGCTGCGCGAGATCCCGCCCCTGCGTCTGCCCTACTACGACCCCGCGCGAGGCTACGCGGAGGTCGCGACCGCGCCGATCCCGCTCCTCGTCCGCCCGGCGGGTCCGTCCGTGGACGCGCCGGCCGGAGAGCTCGACGCCGCAGGCGAGACCCGCCTCGCCGACGCGCCGGGAGAGCCGCCCGAAGACTCCGCGACGTCGACGACCACGGTCCTCGTCCTCGGCGGCGCGGGCATCCTGGTGCTCTTTCTCCTGTTCCGGACCGCACGCGCGCGCGCCGGCGCGCGGGAGGGCCCGGACACCGCGGCCGCGAACCAGTGGCGCGCCGCGCT
>CAZDYS010000475.1:0-3645 GCA_964509445.1 uncultured Planctomycetaceae bacterium | reverse complement strand
ACTACGAGGAGGGCAGGGAGGAGCAGGGAGGCAAATCGTCGAAGCATGCGGCCGAGCTGGTAGGGAGTGTCCCGCGCATGCCCTCTGAGTCTCCGTACCCGCGGAAGGGATGCAGAAAACCCCACGGAATCCGCGCTCAGGCGGATTGCCGACCGGTGCCGGGAGGCTGCCCCAGCGCGGAACGGTTGCGTCCCGTGTTCTTCGCCTCGTAGACGGCCTCGTCGGCCATCTTCAGGAGCTCGTCGATGCTCCGCACCTGGTCGTCGGCGACGCCGATGCCCAGGCTGATCGTGACCTGACCGTCGAAGGTGCCGAACTGGATGTGGTTCTCCTCCACGACCTCCCGGATCCGCTCGGCGAGGGCGAGGGCCCCCTCGGGAGTCCCGGTGTTCGGGCAGATCACGAGGAACTCCTCGCCGCCCATCCGAGCGCACATGTCTCCGCGCCGCAGCACGCCCTGGATCGCCGCGGCCGTCGCCTTGAGGACCTCGTCCCCGACGTCGTGCCCGAAGGAGTCGTTGACGCGCTTGAAGAAGTCGATGTCGAGCATGATCACCGAGAACGCGGACTTCGCGCGCCGGCTGTTCGACCAGAACACGTCCAGGCGATCCATCGCGTGACGCCGGTTCGGAAGCTCGGTCAAGGCGTCCGTCATGGCGGCCGCCTTGAACTTGCGCTTCTCCAGCTTCAGCTGGAGGTTGATCTTGTGCTTCTCGTGGACCTGGTTGTCGTGCTCCTCCTGCAGGTGGATGACGCGACAAGCGGGCTGGATCCGCGCCTTGAGGAGCACCGGCTTGAACGGCTTGACGATGTAGTCGTCCGCGCCGGCCTCGAACGCCTCGACGATGCGCTCCTCCTCGGCCTGGCCGGTCAGGAGCAGGATGTACAGCTTGCGGCCCTCGGGCATCTTGCGCAGCTGACGGCACAGCGTGAGGCCGTCCATCTCGGGCATCATCCAGTCGGTGATGACCATCTGCGCTCCGTGCTCGAGATAGACCGCGATCGCCTCCTTGCCGTTGCTCGCGGTCAAGACCTCGTGTCCGTTGCGATCCAGCAGGGCCGTGAGCATGCGCAGCGACACCGGGTCGTCGTCGACGGCGAGAATACGCAGCTTCTGCTGACTGGAGAGCGGCGACTGGGCGTGCTGGGTCGCTGCGCGGATGAGCCTCTCGCGAGCCGCCTGCTCGAGATCGGCGCCGGACTCGACGGTCGGCGTGGGGACGGCCAACGCCTGCCCCCACTCGCTCCACTGCTCGACGACCTGGTCGAAGATGGCGCAGACCTGGTCGGGCTTGACGTCGACGCCGTGGCAGGCGCGACGCATCGCGGGCCAGAGGCCGGCCTGCTCCTCCGGCGAGCTGACGCAGACCTCGGCCATCGTCACCGCCGCGACCATGACGCGCATCAGGTCGCCGCTGCGCTCGTGTTCGAACTCGCCCGAGACGGTCTTGCCGTCGAAGTGCACGGCGACCTCGCTGAAGTCCGCCGGCAGCCCCCAGTCCTGCAGCAGCGCTGCCGCCACCTGACGGCGGTTGATGAAGAACTGCTCGCTCTCGGCCTGGAGGAAGTCGAACTGCACGTCGCCGCGGGCGGAGCGCAACAGCGCCGCGTACTCCTCGGGATAGACGCTGGCGAGGGCGAGGCGTCCGACGTCGAGCAGCAGGCCCAGCGTGAACCCCTCTGCGGCGTGACGCAGGCCCATCTCTCGCGCGATCGTCTCGGCGGCGACCGCCGTGGCGAGCGACTTCGACCAGAAGCGGTTGTAGTCGAAGGCCGAGCAGTTCCCGCGCCGGTTGCCGGACACGACCGAGAACCCGAGCGCCGTGCTGACGACGGCCTGCAGACCGAGCCGGATGGCGGCGTCCTTGGCGGTCGTGACCGGGACCCCGCCGAGCTGCACGGAGCTCGCGAGCTTGATGATCCGTCCCGTGAGAGCCGGGTCGACCTCGATGGTCGAGACGATGTCGTCGAGCGGGCAGTCCTCGTTCTGCGTGAGCACGAGGATCCGGGTTCCCACGCTGGAGGGCGAGGGAAGCTTCCCGGTGTGTTTCAGCTCGTCGAACGTCTCGTACATGACCGCCTGGCGGTGCTCCTCAGCGGAGCTCGGACTTGAGCGCCTCCTCGACGCGGTCGTACTCCTCGCGGACGCTCGCGATCAGCGAGCTCGCTTCCTCCAGTCGCTTCTCGCGGCCGATGGTCTCGAGCTCCTTGAAGATGCCCGAGAGCCCCAGAGCACCGAGGTTCGCCGCGCTCGACTTGAGCGCGTGCGCCGCGCTCATGATTCCGTCCGCGTCGGCACCGTCGAAGGCCGCCTCCAGGTCCGCCATGCGGACCGGGGTGTCCTCGAGGAAGATCTGCACGAGCTCGTCGAAGAGACTGGGCTCCTCGTCGCCGCTCAGGTCGCGCAGGGTCTGAAGGACCTCGGGGTCCAAGACGTCGGAGGGCTCTTCGGAGGTCATCGGTGTTGCCGTCGGAGACGGTTCCTTCTCGGTGGTTTGCGAGCGCGTCCAGCGCTCCAGCATCTTGCAGAGCGCTTCTCGTTGGACCGGCTTCGGGAGGTAATCGTTCATGCCGACGACGAGGCAGCGCTCGCGGTCTCCCGCCATGGCGTTGGCGGTCATGGCCACGATGGGCACGGAGCGCTTCCCCGGATCGTCGAGGACTCGGATCGCCTGGGTCGCCTCGAAGCCGCTCATGACGGGCATCTGGCAGTCCATGAACACGATGTCGAACTCGTGCTCCTGAACGGCGTCGAGCGCCTCGGCGCCGTTGTTCGCGACGGACACCTCGCAGCCCAACCGCTTGAGCAGCAGCGTGGCGACCTTCTGGTTGACGATGTTGTCCTCGACCAGGAGGACGTCGGCGTCGATCGTCGTCGCCTGCTCGGGCCCCTCCTGGACGACGGCGCTGACGGGCTCCTCCGTCTCGATCAGCACGTGCTCCAGAGCCGTGCGGAGCTTGGTCGCGCCGATCGGCTTCGACATCCAGGCGTCGAGCCCGGCGCGCGCCAGGCTGCCGGGCTTGTCGGAGTTCCCGAGCGGGTTCAGGAGGATGAGGCGGACGTTCTTCAGCTCGAGGTGGCTCTTGATCTCGCTCGCGATCTCCTTGCCGCCGGTGCCCGAGAGCCCGCGGTCCAGGAACGCGACGTCGAAGGGGCGCCCCTCGCGAGCCGCTCCGGAGAGCGCGGTCATCGTCTCGTCCGAGTCGGCCGCTTCCGCGACCTCGAGGCCTAGACCCTCCGCGTAGGTGCGCAGGACGTTGCGCTCCGCGCCGCTCGAGTCGGCCACCAGGACGCGCATGCCGCGGAAGCCCGGCTGATCGTCGACCAGGCCGTCGGTGTCGACGGACTTCGTCATGGGGACGCGCAGCCAGAAGGTCGAGCCCTCGCCCTCCTCGGAGTCGACGCCGAGCTCGCCGCCCATCATCTCGGCGAGCTGGCAGCTGATCGCCAGGCCGAGACCGGTACCGCCGTACTTCCGCGTGGTCGAGGCGTCGACCTGCGTGAACGGGCTGAACAGCTTTGCCAGCTTGTCCTTGGGGATGCCAATGCCGGTGTCGCGCACGCGGAACTCGACCTCCACGTCCTCCTCCCGGTCGTCGACCAGGCAGACCTCGACGCTCACGCGGCCCTCGTGCGTGAACTTG
>CAZDYS010000474.1:0-3667 GCA_964509445.1 uncultured Planctomycetaceae bacterium | reverse complement strand
TTCGAGGTCGACGCCACGTTCTCGCGCAGCGTCGCGATCGTGCGCGAGGTCCTCGAGGAGTATCTGCGCGAGGCCTGGAACGAACCGCTGGACGAGCGGCTCGTGCGCCTCGCGAAGCGACGCATCGCGCCGCCCGACCTCGAGCAGGCCGTGCTCGACCTGATGGACGCAGGCGCGTCGGCGGCGGACCTCGCGGAGGACCCGCTGGACGCGGCGACGCTGTCGGCGATCGTCGGTGAGCTGCCCGAGCGCGTCGCCGAGCTCCTCGCGCTCGGAGGCGAGCCGCTCTCCGGCGCTCCGAAGAACCAGAAGGCGCACGACGCTCTCGAGGCGCTGCGCGACACAGCCGCGGCCTTCGAGCTCCTGCGCGAGGACGGCGTGGACCCCACGACGCGCGACGGCTTCGAGGCGCTCGCGGAGCGCGTTCGCAACGCCTGGACCGAACGCGCCTGGTCGAAGCTGCAGGAGTGGCAGAAGTCGCTCAACAAGACCGACGCGAAGCTGCTCGGAGAGGACGGGGACGCGTTCCTCGACCTCGCCCGCGGACTGCTCCCGTCCCTCGGCCCGCTGCGCGAGATCGACGTGGAGCTGCTCGAGGACGCGCGCACGGTGATCCACTCGCTCCTCGAGCGGACCGAGAGCGAGCTGCGACGACGCGGAGTCGCGACCTTCAACGACCTCCTGCGCGAGGCGCGCCGGCTCCTCGTCGAGCGACCGGGTGCCGCGCTGCGCGAACGACAGCGCATCGAGCAGCTGCTCGTGGACGAGTTCCAGGACACCGACGGGCTGCAGTGCGACGTCGTCGGCGCGCTGGGCCTGGCTGCAGAGGACACGCCGGAAGGCCCCTCGCCGTGCCTGTTCCTGGTCGGCGACCCGAAGCAGTCGATCTTCGCCTGGCGCAACGCGGACCTGGCCGCCTACGACGGCTTCAAGGCGCGCGTGCGCGCGGAGGGGGGCCGCGTCCTCGAGCTCACGCAGAACTTCCGCTCGGTCCCGGAAGTCCTCGAGGAGGTCGAGCGCTGCGTACGCCCCGTAATGGAAGAGGTCGAGGGGGTGCAGCCCGCGTTCGTGCCGCTCCTCCCCCACCGCCGCTCGCGTGGCGGCACCGCGATCGAGCACTGGGTCTCCTGGCCCGCGGATCCGGACAGCGGCGTGGTCGAGGCCGGAGGGACGCGGCGCAAGAGCCCCTCCTACCGCGTCGAGGCCCGCGCGGTCGCGCGCGACGTGCGGCAGCGCCACGACGCCGACGGCGTTCCCTGGAAGGAGTTCGGCCTCGTCTTCCGCGCGCTGACGGACATCGAGCCCTACCTGCGCGAGCTGCGTGAAGCCGGCATCCCCTACGAGGTCCAGTCGGATCGGAAGTACTACCAGCGCCGGGAAGTCGTGGACGCCACGGCGCTCGTGCGCGCGGTGCTCGACCCGAACGACCTGCTCGCCCTGGTGACGCTGCTGCGCTCCCCGATGGTCGGACTGCCGGACGCGGCGCTGCTGCCGCTCTGGGAGGAGGGCTTCCCGGCGCGCGTCGCGAGCCTCTGGCGGCCGGATCCGGAGCGACTCGAGACGCTGGACGAGCTCGTGGCGCGCGTCGCCGCACGCCTGCCGCGCTCGATCCCCGGGCACGACGCGATCACCGGCTGGGAAGCCAGCTTGCAGGCCGGACTGCGCGCTCTGGCGCGAGCGCGCGCGTCGTTCCGCGAGGACCCGATCGATCGGTGGCTGTTGCGCCTGCGCGAGCTGTTCCTCCCGGACGCGACGGAAGCCGCGCGCTTCCTCGGCGCCTACCGCCTCGCGAACCTGGAGCGCTTCTTCCGCGAGGTCGCGCGCACCTTCGAGGAGCGCCGCGGGGACGTGCAGGGCCTCCTGCGCACGCTGCGCGCGAACCTGTCGCGGGACGATCGCTCGGAGGCCGCCGGCCCCGGCGACTCGGAGCAGGACGCCGTCCAGGTCATGACGATCCACGGCTCCAAGGGACTGGAGTTCGCGCACGTGTACTTCGCGCAGGTCCACAAGGACGAGGGAGGCCGGGGGTCCGACGAAGGCGTGCACTTCGAGCGTCGTGCCGGCCTGACGTCCTACCGCCTGTTCAAGACGCCGACGCCGAACAGCTTCCGCACCCGGCAGCTGAGCGAGGAGGCCGGCAAGGCGGAGCGCGTGCGCCTGCTCTACGTCGCGCTGACCCGCGCGAAGGACCGTCTGGTCGTCCTGGGAGAGCGACGCGTCTCCCCGCGCGGCAAGACCTGGCGGACCGCGAGCACGTTCGTCGACCTGTTCGAGGCCCGCGCGCACGCGCAGGCCGCGACTTCGGAGCTCGCCCTGCGCGGCGCGAAGAGCGACGACCAGCCGTTCGAGGACGAGGCCGGCGCTCGCTGGGTCCTGGCCGCGCTGGGCGGCGGTCCGGGTCCGCGTCTCGCTCCGCTCGACGGCGGGCGTAGCAGCGAGGCGGCCGAGGGGCGCGAGCCCTCGAAGGCGGCGACCGATGCTCCCCTGCTGGCCCGACTGCAGGAGACCTCCCGGGCGCGCGAGGAGCGCCCGCTCTCGGCGCGCGCGAGCGAGGCCGGGCATCCGGAGTCGGCGTCGAGAAGATCCCGCCGGGCGCGCGAGGACGACGAGGGCGTCCCGCTCGGGCGGGACGCGGCCATGGTGCTCGGGACGCTGGTCCACCGCGCTCTCGAGGAGGACCGCAGACCGGAGGGGAGCGAGCTCGTGAACGAGCTGCGTCGGCTGCTTCCCGAAGCGACCGAGCAGGAGCGCGCGAGCGCGCAGGCTCGCGTCGAGGACCTGTTCCGCCGTTCGGAGAAGAGCGGACTGACGGAGCGCCTGGCACGGCTCGACGTGGTCGCGCGCGAGCTGCCCGTGCTGGGACGCCCCCACGATCCGGACCAGGGGCCGCTCGGCTTCGTGGCCGGCGCCATCGACCTGGTCTACCGCGACGAGGACGGCGGACTCGTCGTCGCGGACTACAAGACGGACCAGGTGGAGGAGGGGCCCGAGCTCGCGGAGCGCGCTCGCGGGTACGCCGGACAGGGAGCCCTGTACTGCGCGGCCGTGCAGGAGGCCCTGGGGCTCGAGACCACGCCCGCCTTCGAGCTCTGGTTCCTGCACGCGGGCGAGGTCGTGCGCCTCTAGGCGGAAGCCGCCGGGTCCCGGTCGAGGCAGGTGCACGGTCGCCTGCTAGATTGTCTGGCATGCGTGCTTCCAAGCTCCTTGCCCTCGCTCTCGCCTGCCTCGCCGTCTCCCCCGCTCGCTCCCACGACCTCCACGCGGAGGAGGGCTCCGCCCTGCAGCGCCTGCTCTCGCGCGCGGAGGCGGCCCTCGCGGACGGCAACCTCGAGATCGCACGCGAGGCGATCGACCGCGCGCTCGAGCGGGACGCGAGCTCCGCCCGCACCTGGCACCTGCTCGCCAGCTGGGCCCAGGCCGCCGAGGATCGGGACCACGAGGTGCACGCGCTGCACCGCGAGCTGTCGCTGCGCACCTCCCAGGAACTGGAGGGAGCCGACGCGGTCGAGGCACGCATCCTGGAGCTCGATCCGATCGCCGCGGACCTGTTCGGGCTCTCCACGAAGTACGTCGACCAGCTGCGGCCGATCGCGGACCGGTACGAGAAGGAGGGCTGGCCGCACGGCGCCATCGGCGTGCACAAAGAGATCCTGGTGCTCGCGCCGGA
>CAZDYS010000473.1:0-3668 GCA_964509445.1 uncultured Planctomycetaceae bacterium | reverse complement strand
GTCTTGCTGTCCCCATAAAGAAGGAGTTCGATCATGCAATCGCAAGCCAAATGGACTCTCGAACTCAATAGGGCTGCTGTCATCGCAGTGATCGTTGCCCTGGCCTGCTACGTGGCAGTCGACCGCCTGCTGGCCTAGGCTTCCAACTGGCGACCCTCCCACACGGGAGGGTCGCCGAACCTTGGCTACGCCAACCAAGAGCGCGGCGGCCCCGACCCGAAGGACAAGACCGCCGCGCAGAGATTGAAGGTGGGCGAGCCTACAGGAACTCGCCGACCTCGACACGCACCTGGACGGTTTCCCGGCCCAGCTCGACCAGGAAGACGCTGGGGTCGCAGCAGATGAGCACCCACTCCTGCCGCTCCTCGTTCCACTCCAGCCATCGGACTTGAAAGGGGGATGGTCGAGGGTCAGCGTCTCCGCACACAGCACAGCGAAGGCGAACTGGTCAGCTCGAGGGTCGTCTCCCAGGTATCCGCCATCCCAGAGCTCCGGGGCGATGTAGTTCTCAGAGGCGATGAGCGGGCCCCTTGTGAGCGCCACCCCGTGCTGGTGGGCGAGCCCGAAGTCCAGTAGCCGAGGATGGCCTTCGGAGTCAAACCGGATGTTTCCCGGCTTGATGTCGCGGTGCAGTACCCCACGGCGGTGGCAGTGGGCGACCGCATCCCCGATGTGACAGAGCGCGGCCAAACGGGCCTGAAGGCTGGAGAGGCGCTTGGCTTCAGCGCTCTCCGGGTTTCCCTCTCTGAGCTCTCCGATCGCCTCATGAAGCGTGAGGCCGGAGACAAGCTCCATGGCGATGAAGTCGTGCCCGTCAGGAGATGTCCCGACGTCGTGCACCTCGATCACTCCCCTGTGGCTCAGCTTCGCGAGAGAGCGAGCTTCCATCTGAAGCGCCGGGATCATCCGGCCATCCAGCCCCTCTCGGTCCAGCACCTTCAGAGCGATGTCACGCTTCAGGTACTTGTCCTCCGCGCGGTAGACAGTCCCGAACCCCCCAGCCCCTAGCTTCGCTCGGATCCAGTACCGCCCGATCGTCTCGGGCATCTTTGCCTTCTCTACGTCGAGCCCACCGAGCTGCTCGTGGATCACGATCGTCGCCAGGACCTCGTGCCGCTCCTCAGGGGAGAGGTCCATCTCACGCAGGGAGAGCTCTTCGACGTCCTCGAGCAGAGACAGGCCCTCCTCGCGCATGCCTTCCGAACTCTCTCGGCTCGAATCGGAGCGGAGGTCTGCCAGTGAGTGAGGCAACCACAGACGAGCTCAGGGAACTGCTGCCGATCACCGAGGTTCCCAGGTCACTCCCTGGCCGGCCGCACATGAACACGATCTACCGGTGGGTCAAGAAGGGTATCCGAGGCCAGAGGCTGAAGGTGGTTAGCGTCGGGGGTCTGCGCTGCACGACGACCAGCTGGCTCATGGACTTCTTCGACCGCGTGGAGAGGAGTCGCGAGGAGCAAGGGCTCGAGCCCGAGACCATCTCGCCGCGGAGGAGAGACCGGCAGTGCAAGGAGGCCACGGACTCACGCGCCACGGTTGCGATCCTGAAGCGCCACGGCCTGGGCTGATCTGGCGGTGGTGCTAGGCCTGATTGCGTTGACGGACTCGCCATGCCCGGATATCCTCCCAAACCCCTTTGAACCAGGGGTTTGCGTCGTTTCGTCGCGAGCTGGGCGCGTCTCTCTACCATTGACCTTTCACCAGCCACCGCGATGAGAACGACTCGCCTATGCTCGCCTAGCGAGTTCACGAAGTAGATTTCCCCATGCTCGCCCTGCTGCTCTTGCTAGCACCAGTTGCCCAGTCGATCGAGAAGACCGAAGCGGTCGTCCTCCCGATCACGATCGATTCGGTCTCGTACCCTCAGGGTACGGGTTTGTCGTGCTATCCATACGCTGCTACAGCATGCCAGTATTTCTATACGGGCCCTCCTCCGGTCACCGTGTTCGACGGGCATGTCGATGTCCCCTCCTTCGATACGCAGGGGGGGGAGCGCGCCCTAGTTTCCGTAGAGGCGTCCCTTCAGACGAACTATTCGTACTCTCACTACGCGTGGTACTTCCCGCTCGCTCCGGTCACGTGCGGGTCTGCAACCATTCACGAGTACGGCCTTGATGAGAGTCTGGTTCCAGCGCTTCCTGAGCAGTACCTGATGTTTGCGCACAACACGGGACAGCTCCCGGTCGTGAGCAAAGCCTTGTATCCGAACGGGGGAAGCCTCGCGCTTTACGGGTTTGCCACGGCGACAAGCTCAAACCAAGACAGGCCCATCACGGAGCGCTTCCTTAGTCCAGGCCAACTGCTCTATCAGGCGACAGCGAGCAATGGCTGGGGGGGGAATTCGGACTCCAAATATCTGCTCGAACACTGGCTACTACTACAGTGTCGCCACAAGGCCAAAGCTCGTCATCGAGTACACATACAAGGACCACGAGGAGCTGCCCCCGCCTATCGGAGGAGTTCGCAAGCCGTAGTTCTTCATATGAGCGCGCAAGGAGGCCACGGACTCGCGCGCCACGGTTGCGATCCCGAAGCGCCACGGGCTGGGCTGATCTGAAAAGGGTGGACGATCCACCCTTTTGGCGAGAGGGCCTGATGCGCGGTGGTGCTAGGCGTGATTGCGTTGACGGGCTCGCCACACCCGGATACCCTCCCAAACCCCTTTGAACCGGGGGTTTGCGTTGTTTCGTCGCGAGCTGGAGGCGTCTTCGGGACGCAGAGGTCGGAGGTTCAAATCCTCTCGCCCCGACCAACTCCTCGCCGCGCGCGAGGACGACGGCATCCCGGCCGTCCCCGCCAGCCCGCGGGAGACCCGCTCATGAAGTCGCCGCTGCGAGAGCAGCCGTACCGCCGGCCCTGCACCCCTCCGGCCTGGGCGCGTGGCGGGCACGCGCAGACGCTGTGGGGGCACCTCCTCCCGGTCGGCGCGAGGGAGCTCTCCACGGACTCCGCAGGGGTCCGGCACGAGGTCCCTCTCCCGGACGGCGACCGGCTGGTCGTGCGCGCGTTCGCGGGGACGAGCGGGCTGCGCGTGCACCTGTTCCACGGGCTGTCCGGGAGCGCCGACGCGGACTACATGCGCCGGACCGCGCACGCGCTGCGGGCGCGCGGGCACGCGGTCTGGGCCGTCAACCACCGCGGCTGCGGAGAGGGGCGCGGACTCGCGCGCGGGCCCTATCACGCGGGCAGCGCGGAGGACCTGGCGGCCGTGCTGCAGGCCAGCCGCGAGGACGGCGAGGACGCGCGCCACGTCGCCATCGGGTTCTCCCTGAGCGGCAACGCGCTCGTGCTCGGCCTCGCGCGCGGGCTCGTGCCCGAGGACACCGGCTGGATCGCCGTCTGTCCGCCGGTCGACATCGCGCGCACGACGGACGACCTCCGCCGCGGTCTGCGGCGGCTCTACGAGCTGCGCTTCCTCTGGCGTCTGCGGCGCGCCGTGCGCGAGCGCCGGCTCGACGGGCTCGCAGAGCGCGACGTGGACATCCCGCTGTTCGCCTCCCTGCGCGCGTTCGACGGGCTCTACACCGCGCCTGAGGGGGGCTTTCGCGACGCGGACGACTACTACGCGCGCTGCTCCTGTGGCCCGCACCTCGCCGAAGTGCGCACGCCCGGCGTCGTGCTCGCGGCGGCCGACGATCCGTTCGTCGACCCGCGCGCCTACGACGCGG
>CAZDYS010000472.1:0-3668 GCA_964509445.1 uncultured Planctomycetaceae bacterium | reverse complement strand
CCGAGGAAGGAGTAGCGCGCCTCGCGTCCGGCGCCGCCGACGCTCTCGAGCAGGAACCGGCTGCCGAAGGGCGCCAGCTTCAGGTAGGCGGAGACCGGCGTGTCGAGGTCTGCGGGGATGTCGAAGAAGCTCTGCATCTCTGGGTCAGGAGGAGGGACCGAGAGGGCAGGTACGAAAAAACCCACCCTCGGGACCCCGAAGAGGTGGGTATCGGCTCCAGGCGATCGGTCGCCTACCGGGGGTCCACCTCGTCGGGGCTACGCCACCACCATTGATGCAACGGCCAGCTCGCTTGCCGGTTCGACGGCTGCGTGCAGGACGGTCCGGGAAACCCGGCGGCATCGGTGCTGGAGGGGAGGAGGACCATTGAGGGCTCGACTCTAGCCCTGGTGCGCGAGCGCCGTCCAGGGGGCGCGTGCGAATTAACGCAGCCTTCTCCTGGGCCCTGGAGCGCGGGAGGAAGCGCGTTCCGGGTTCCCGCTCGACAAGCCTCGCGGGAACCCGGTGGGGGAGCGTCTCAGACCTGCGCGGTCTCGACCTCACCGCCGCGGCCACCGCGCGACTCCTTCGGGCGCGAGGATCCCGCCCCGGTGGTGACGCGGACGCCGTCCGGCCCGATGCGGCCGCTGCGCTTCTCGAGCCACAGGAGCACCGGGTTCGCGACGAAGATCGTCGAGTAGGTTCCGGTCAGCACGCCGATCATCATCGCGAACGAGAAGCTCTCGAGGACGTTGCCGGTGCCGAAGTTGACCGCGTAGAGGATCCCGACGGACAGGAAGGTCGTGAACGACGTGAGGACCGTCCGCGACAGCGTCTGGTTGATCGAGGTGTTCAGCACCTCCTCGAACGGCACCTTCATGCGCGGCAGGTTCTCCCGCACGCGGTCGAAGATGACGATCGTGTCGTTCAGCGAGTAACCGATGATCGTCAGGAACGCCGCGATCATCGGCAGGCTGATCTCACCGTTCAGCAGCCCGACCATGTTGGCGATCGTGAGCAGGCCGAGCGTGATCAGGACGTCGTGCAGGAGCGCGGCGACGGCGGCGTAGCCGTAGCTGTACTCCGCGAAGCGCACGCGGATGTAGAGCACGATCACGAACAGGCTGACGGCGATGGCGAGCAGCGCCTTGTCGCGCAGCTCGCCGACGACCTGCGCGCCGACCTTGGCGTAGGACGCGACGCCCTCCGCCAGCTGGTAGGGGGTCGACGCGTTCTTGAGCGCGCCGAGCACCTCGAGCTCGATCTCGTCCGCGTCGCGGCCGAGGGCGACGTTCGCGGTCGCGACGTAGTCACCCTGCTGCTCGCCGGTCGTGACCTCGACGCTCTCCAGACCTTGCTCGGTCAGGAGCGCGGCGATCTCGTCCGGCGGGTAGGGGCGGCTGAAGTGCAGGTCGATCGTGGCCGTCGCCTTGCCCGCGGCCGTCGTCTCGGAGACGGCGACCGTGATCGGGTCCTGCAGGAGGTACTGCTCGAGCCCCTCGACCAGGCGCGTCCGCACGTCCGTGTCGGCCAGCTCGCCCTCGCCCGCGACGGCGGTCTTGAAGGTCACGCGGAACAGCTCGAACCCGTCGCCGCTGGCGGAGTCGGCGACGCCCTTGACCTCGGACGACTCTCCGATCGCGTCGAGTCCGGCGATCGCCGAGCGCATCGTCTCGAGCGACTCGGGCTTCGCCGTGCGCAGCTGCGCCTCGGCGCCGCCCATGAAGTCGATGCCGAGCTTGTCGGCGTCCGGCGTGGTGATGAACAGCGCGAGGCCGGCGAGGACCGCGACCGCGGAGCCCGTCAGCGCGGGCTTCGCGAAGGACAGGAAGGTGTACTTCGCCTTCACCATCCACTGGCCCATGGCGAACTCCTTCGCGCCCTTCTCGAGCGTGAAGTGCACCAGCACGCGGGTGATGACGAGGGCCGCGAAGACCGACGTCACGATGCCCCACATGAGCGTGACCGCGAAGCCACGCACCGGACCCGTGCCGATCTTGTAGAGGATCAGGCCGGTCAGGAACGTCGTGATGTTGGCGTCGAGGATGGCGGGCATCGCCTTCTCGAAGCCTTCCTTGGCCGCCTGCTTCACGTTGCGGCCCTTGTCCATCTCCTCGCGGATCCGGTCGAAGATCAGGATGTTGGCGTCCACCGCCATACCGATCGTCAGGATGATGCCCGCGATGCCCGGGAGGGTCAGCGTTGCGTTCGCGAAGGACAGCGCCCCGAGCAGCATGAGGAAGCTCAGGAGCAGCGACGCGGCGGCCAGGCCGCCGAGGCGGCGGTAGTAGGCGCCGATGAAGATCAGCACGACCACGACGGCGATCAGCGCCGACCACTGGCCGCGGGACACGTAGTCCTCCCCGAGCGTCGCGCTGACGCGCTCGTCGTCCTCGAGGCGCGGCTTGATCGCGAGCGAACCAGAGCGCAGCACCGTGACCAGCTCGCTCACCTCCTCGTCCGAGAAGCGGCCGGAGATCCGGCCTCCGGAGGTCAGCTTCTCCTCCAGCTCGGGAGCGGAGCGGACCGCGCCGTTGAGCACGATCGCCATCTGCTGCTTCTCGTGGGCGCCGGTGAAGGAGCCGAACTGGGAGCGGCGCTCCGGGCGAATCTCGAAGCCCACGGCCGGCAGGCCGAACTCGTCCTGCGTGTAGTAGACGCGCGACAGGGCCGAGCCCGTGAACGTCTCTTCCTTGGTCTCCGGCTTCAGCAGGGGGTAGGAGCGCTCGTACTCCTCCGCGAGCTTCTGCGCGTCCGTGACGGCGTGCTCGGGCACCCACTGGAGCGACGGGTGCGGTCCGCCCTGCTCCTCGGGGAGCAGGTTGAAGACTTCGATCGGGGTGCCCGGGTTCCCCCGGCCCCACTCGTCGCGACGCTCCCGCTCGGTGGTGAGGTTCACTCCCGCCGGCACGTTCGCCGCGTTCGCGACGATCTGGAACGAGAGCTCACCGAGGCTCTCGATCCGCGCGCGGAACGCGTCGTCCTTCTCCAGCGTGACCTCGGTCCCGGGCAGGTGGCTCTGCGCGCCGGGCCGGTCCCCGCTGATCTTCAGGCCCTGGGACGTCTTGTCGTCGTAGCGGATGCTCTCGCTCCCCACGCGCACGACACCGGTGCTCGGGAAGTCCGCGGCGTCCTCGACGCGAATCCAGGTCGAGCTCGGCGTCAGGTCGCCGCCCAGCGCGCTCTTCGCGTCCTTGCCGGGGACGCCGAGGGTGCCGGGCAGCTCGATGATGATCCGGTTCTCGCCGCTCGCGCGGATGATCGGCTCCAGCACGCCGTCCGGGTCGACCCGGTTGCGGATGATCTGGATGATCTGGTTGAGCACGTCGACCTTCGGCTCGGCACGGTCGAGCGTGCCGTCCCGGTAGGCCTTGTCAAAGTCGATGCTGTAGACCAGGCGCGTCCCGCCCGACAGGTCCAGACCGAGCTGGAACGGCGGGCTCTTCAGCACCAGGAACAGGATGCTGGCGACGACGAGGACGAGGATCGTGGTGACCTTGCGGCCGACGTTCTCGAGCATGGATCTGGTTCTTCGCTGGGAAGGGAGAAGCGGAGGTGGCTCCCGGGCGCTCGCGCGGCCTAGGGACCGGTTGGGGTTAGGCCTCGACCGCTTCCGGCTCGGGGTCGCTGTTTTCCTCGGAGGCCGCAGCGGCGGCAGCGGCCGCGGCGGCTTCCGCCTCGGCCTTGGC
>CAZDYS010000471.1:0-3669 GCA_964509445.1 uncultured Planctomycetaceae bacterium | reverse complement strand
GCGCGGACCGGAGGTCGGGCTCGCCGGAGCGCCGGCCGTGGGGCGCGCGGGTCCGTTCCAGGTCGGGGTCGGCACACGGCCGACTCCCTTGTGTCCGCCGAGGGGTCAGCCGGGGCCGGGCGTGAACTTCGGGCGGCTGCCGACGACGACCGGCGGCGGAGCGGGCTTCGGCGGTGCTGCCGGCGGAGCCGCGGGCTTGCCGGTCAGCTGGAGCGGAAGGGCGAGTGCGAGAGTGGATAGGAGCATCGAGTCCTCCTGAGCGAGCTGCGAGCGAGTGGGGGCTGCTTGCGGAAGCGCAACAAGCATTCCCGTTCGCTCGGGAGCGGCCCGGAGGAGCTCGAATCGAGGAACTCGCTTTCGATGGGCGCTCTGGCGTCCGCTTCGCGAAACGGGCCTGGACGCTCGAGGCCGAGGGCCCGGGGCTAGACGCGGCGCGCGGCGAGCACCGCCAGGACCGCTGCGACGAGCTCCGTGACCAGCGTCGCCTGGGCCGCCCCCAGCGCTCCGTGGCGCGGGATCCACAGCACGTTCAGGACCAGGTTGAGGACCAGGGCGGCGAGGGCGACGGCGGCCCAGCGCCCGCTCCGGCCCGCTGCGACGAGCGCTGCTCCGGCGACGCTCGTCGCGCCGAACCCGATCAGCGCGACGAACAGGAGGCGCAGCACGTCGGTGGAGGCCTCGTAGGGCGGATCGTCCGCCAGCAGTCGGAGGACCAGCGGGGCAACGGCGTACATCACGGCCGCCGCGAGCACCCCTCCGCCGAGCACCGTCGCGAGTCCGCGCGCGAACAGGCTCCGGCGGGTCGACACGTCTCGCGCCATCTCCGGCAGGAGCGGCGCCGCGAACAGCGTCGGGATCGCGACCGCGAACGCGAACACGCGATAGGCGGCGCCGTAGACCGCGGTCTCGAGCGATCCCTCGAGATGGTGCAGCATCAGCGTGTCGACGTGGAAGGTCACCAGTCCGCACACCGTCGCGAGCGCCTGGGGCCACGAGCGCCGCAGGAACGCGAGGCCCGGCCTCGGGGACCAGGACCAGGCTGGCCGGACGACCCGGAGGGCGCGCACCGTGACCACGAGCTGCGCCAGGGCCGGGCCGGCGGCGGCCGCGAGGACCGCGGCGGAGAGCGTCAGGCTCTCCGTGAGCACGCACGCACCCACGACGACCAGGACCGCGAGCTGTCCCAGGAGCCGCGCGCTCGCGATCACGCCGAACCGACGCTCCGCCTGCAGCGCCGGGTCCAGCGCCTTGCCGGCGGAGAACAGGAGGAACGGAGCGCCGAGGAGCAGCGCGCCGCGGGCCTGGGGTGCTCCCGCGCTCACGAGGGCCGCGAACGCGAGCGCACAGGAGAGCGCCCCCAGCGTCCGCAGGGAGAGCAGCGCACCGAGGGTCTCGCTTCGACGCTCGGGCGCGCGCGCGATCTCCGCCGTGGCGACGTCGTTGCCGCCGAAGCCCACCAGGACTCGCAAGAGGTTCAGCAGCGCCAGCGCGTAGCTGTAGAGGCCGAACTCTTGCAGCGTCAGGTTGCGCGTGAGCAGCGCGACCGTGGCCAGCGCCGCGAGTCCTCCGAGCACGCGCCCGCCGATCAGGAAGAGCGCGTTCCGACCGATGCTGTGCTCTCCTCGACTCACGACGCGAACCGCTTCTCCCAAGCCGGGTGGAGTCCGTCGGGGCGCCCGCGTTCGAGCGTGAAGCGAGCGCTCGCTGCCGCGAGCTCCTCGTGCTCCAGAGCGCCTGCCTCCAGAGCGTCCGCGAGGTGGGTCCCCCAGAGCTCCGCGGCCGGATGATCGGGGTCGAACCAGGGCTGCGTGCTCACGCGCGTGAAGTGCAGGAGGCGCGCGCCCGGGTCGAGCAGGCTCGCGGCGGGGGTGCCGCCCGCGTCCATGACGTTCCAGCGGGAGTCGATGGGGGTCGGCGGAGGCTCGAGGTAGCTGGCGTGCATGACGCGGTCGTAGTTCGCCGCCGTCGGCGCGTTGCGCAGGAGCCGTTCGATCCGTTCGACGGACCACAGCTCGTCTCGCGCCCGAGCGCAGTCGAGCACCATGACCGACGTCTCCGGAAGTCGGCGACGGGTGCGCAGGAGCGGGAAGAAGCGCAGCCGCGGGCGGTAGTCCCGCCAGGTGCAGCTCACGCAGCTCGGCGCGTCGACCGTCGCGTCCCAGAGTTCCGCCAGGTCGCCGAGGCACAGCTGGTCCGCGTCCAGGTAGATCGCGCGCCCTCGGTAGGCGCAGCGCTCCGGCACGCTCCAGCGCAACAGCGAGAAGCCGGTGAACTGGCGGAGCGGACCGGTGCCGCTCCAGTCCCCGCCGGTCAGCGGGAGGATCTCCACGTCCCGGTCGGAACGCAGGTGTTTCCGGATGCTGAAGGCGAGCACCTTCCGAGCGATCTCGGTGCGCGGCTCGGTGCCGATGCAGACGCGGAGCGGTTCCCGGGCCATCGGGCGCGATTCTCGGGTTCACGCGCTCCAGGTCCAGAGCGCGTTCCCCGTCCCGCAGGTAAGCTCGGCCGTGGAAATCTGCAAGAACCGGGAAAGGACCGAGCAGGGGGCTCGAAGGGGCGGCTCACGTCGCCACCACTCCGGTGGGCGCTCCTCTTCGGCCATCCTCCCCAAGAGAGCCCATGCCGCACCTCCGTCCTTCGCAGGCCGACCTCCCCGAGCTCGGTCTCCCGTCCTCGCCGCCCAACGATCCGCGCGTCCTCGCCGAGAAGCTGGGGATCGACTACCCGCCGACCGGGAGCCGCGTCCGGCCAAGCGTTCCGAACGCGCGCGGTCGGCGTGCGCTGTTCGACCTGATGGGAGGCAGCCAGGCGCGTGAGGCGGCGCCTGCGAGCGGCCTCCCGAACGACCCGGTGCTGCGGCTGGTCAACCGGATCAACCAGGGCTTCCAGCTCTCCGAGTACCGACGCGCGCGTCGCATGGGCTTCCAGGCCTACCTCGAGGAGCAGCTCGACCCCGCGTCGATCGACGACTCCGCGCTCGACGCGAAGCTCGCGACGATCCCGGTCCTGACGATGAGTCCGAGAGAGGTCGCCGAGGCCTACGCCGACGAGCCGGGTCCGGCCATCTACGACCTCAAGGGCGCCATGGTCATGCGCTCCGTTCTCTCGAAGCGGCAGCTCTTCGAGCGCATGTGCGAGTTCTGGACGGATCACTTCAACATCTATCACGGCAAGGATCCGGTCTTCGTGATGCTGCCGGAGAACGACCGGTTGGTGACGCGGGAGCACGCGCTGGGGACGTTCCCCGAGATGCTCGACGCCTCGGCGCACTCCGCGGCGATGATGTTCTACCTCGACAACTGGTTGAACTTCGCCGGTGCGCCGCAAGAGAACTACGCGCGTGAACTGCTCGAGCTGCACACGATGGGCGTCAACGGTGGCTACACCGAGACCGACGTTCGCGAGGTCGCGAAGACGCTGACGGGCTGGTCGCTCAACCTGGACTCCTCGTCGCCCGACTACCTGCGGTTCTACTTCAACAAGCCGCTGCACCAGACCGGGATCAAGACGGTCCTCGGCGTGACGATCCCCGCGTTCTCCTTCCATTCGGGCGGGCGCACGGTGCTGGAGCTCCTCGGCTCGCACCCGAGCACGGCGCAGTTCCTCGCGACCAAGCTCACGCGCTGGCTGCTCAACGAGAATCCGCCGGCCTCGGTCGTCGACGACGTC
>CAZDYS010000470.1:0-3673 GCA_964509445.1 uncultured Planctomycetaceae bacterium | reverse complement strand
CAGGACCGCGAGTAGGGGAGTGATCAGCGGTTTCGTGTCCGTTCGGGACGTGGAGACGGGGAAGGGGTGCCGGGCGACGATACGAGGCTCGCGCGCGGGCGGGGACGTCGGATCCGGCGAACTACCGCGAAAGGCGCGCGGGGGCCGGGGGGTGGTCAGAGCCCGAGTCCTCGAGGACCCGGTCCGCGAGGCCGGGGAGGTCCGGGGGAGGCGGGGAGAGCTGGGGCGGAGCGCTCGCGAGCTCGGCGGGGGAGAACAGCAGAGGGGCGAGGGCGGCGAAGTCGGCCGACGCGCACCGGACCGCGGCCGCGCGGAACACGGCCTCGCGGCGAAGGACGCCGCCGAACGCGACGAACCGGTCCGCGAGGTGTCCGGCCTCGAGGTCCGTGGCGCCGTCGCCGACGAAGGCGAGCGGGCGTGCGCCCTCGTCCTCCAGGATCTTCTCGAGCACGTCGATCTTGCCGCCGGCGCGGGCGAGCCGACTGTCCTCGTCGAAGCCGGCGTAGGCGCCCGCCTCGTCGAACGTCACGCCGACCGCGTGGACCTCCTCGACGTCGAGGTGCCGGGCGAGCGCGCGGACCGCGGGGAGGAGACCGCCGGAGACGACGATCACGCGCTTGCCGAGCGCACGAGCCGTGGCCACGAGCGCGTCCACGTTCCGGAGCCGGCGCTCCACGTACAGGCGGCCGATGCGCTCGACGTCGGATCGACCGGGGCGCAGCAGCTCGAGGCGGCGCCCGAAGACCTCCTCCAGAGGCACGGTCCCGTCCATCGCCGCGTCCGTCAGGCGCGCGATCTCCTCGGCCTGGGACGGGCTCGCGAGCGCCTCGATACCCTCCATGGCGGCGAGGGTCGAGTCGCAGTCGAAGACGAGCGTGCGGTAGGGCGGCGGAGCGTCCGCGAGGGCCACGCCTTACAGCTCCACGAACTGGACGGCCTCGATGTCGTCCAGGGAGCGCAGGGCCTCGACCGTGTCGTCCGTCGGCGTGCCCTCGAGCGTGAGGAAGCCGATCGCCGCGCCGGCGTCGGGGTCCGCCGGACCGAGCTCCAGGCGGCGGATGTTCAGGTCGTGCTCGCCGAGCAGGGACCCGATGCGTCCGAGCGCACCGGGGCGGTCCTTGTGCCGCGTGATCAGGAGGCGACCGCGCGGGGGCAGGTCGAGGCGGATGTCGTCGACGCGCGTGATGCGCGGCTCGCGCCCGAAGACGGTGCCCGCCACGAGGCAGGTCGCCTCGCCGCCGCGGGTCGTGGCGCGCACGCGCAGCTCTCCGGGCTGGAAGCCGGCCTCCTCGCGCTCGCTCTCGAGCACGAACAGGCCGCGCTCCTTCGCGAGGTTGGGGGCGTTCACGCTGTTGACGGGCGTCGCCAGCGACTGGCGCAGCACGCCCACCAGGAACGCGAGCCGCAGGTGCTCGCTCCCCAGCCCGGCGATCGCGCCGCAGGCGGTGAGCTCGACCTTGCGGATCGGCTCGACCAACCGCTGCGCGAGGAAGCTGCCGAGCTTCTCCGCCAGCGTCAGGAACGGCGCGAGCTGGTGCTGCTGCTCGGGCGGCAGCGTGGGGGCGTTGACCGCGTTCGTCGCGACCCCGTGCTCGAAGAAGTCCGCGATCTGGTCGGCGATGTCGACGGCCACGCGCAGCTGGGCCTCCTTCGAGGATGCGCCGAGGTGGGGCGTGACGATCACGTCCTCCCGCGTGACGAGCGGGTGGTCGGCCGGGGCCGGCTCCTCGACGAACACGTCGAAGGCGGCGCCGGCGAGGCGCCCCGAGTTCAGCGCGTCGACCACGGCCTCCTCGTCGACGGTGCCGCCGCGGGAGACCTGGATCAGGCGCGCGCCGGGCTTGATCGCGGCGAGCTCCTTCCAGGAGATCAGGTTGCGGGTGGCCGGCGTGAGCGGGACGTGCACGCTCACGAAGTCCACCTCCGCGAGCAGCTCCTCGAGCGTCCGGAGCTCGACGCCGGGGACCGGCGACTCGCCCTTCTTCAGGAACGCGTCGAAGGCGATCACGCGCAGGCCCAGTCCGAGGCCGCGCTCGGCGACGAGGCGGCCGATGCGGCCGAGGCCGACGATACCGAGCGTCTTTCCGGTCAGCTCCGTGCCGACGAGCTGCTTCTTCTTCCAGGTGCCGGAGCGCGCCATCTTGTCCGCGCGCACGACGTGGCGACTCAGGGCGCAGAGCAGGGTGATCGCGAGCTCGGCCGTGGTCGTCGCGTTGCCGAAGGGCGTGTTCATCACGACCACGCCGCGCTCCGTGGCGGCGGAGAGGTCGATGTTGTCGACTCCGATCCCGGCGCGCCCGACGACCCGGAGTGCGTCCGCCGCCTCCAGCACGTTGCGCGTGATCTTCGTGGCGCTTCGCACGACCACCGCGTCGGCGCCGGGCACGGTCGCGACCAGCTCCTCCTCGCTGAGACCCGTGCGGATCTCCGGCTCGAAGCCTCGGGAACGGAACGCCTCGAGAGCGGCCGGAGCCAGCTCGTCACAGATCAGGATGCGCGGCGACATCGGAGGGTCGGGGTGGGGGTGTTCGGGGGATCACTCGCGCAGAGCGGCGCGGACCAGCTCCTCGAGGTCGTCCGTGCCGGTCTTCTTCGCGGCGCGCTCGACGCTCGTCTTGGCCTGCTTGTCGGAGTAGCCGATCGAGATCAGCGCGCCGATGGCGTCCGCGAGCTTGGCGTCCCGGGCGACGTCTGCGGGAGCCTGGGGCACGAGCACGTCGCTCGCGCTCGGTGCCGGTGCCCGGTCGCGCAGGTCGAGCAGGATCTGGTCCGCGGTCTTCTTGCCGACGCCCTTGATCTTGGTGAGCGGCTTCGAGTCGCCGGAGGCGATCGTCGCGAGCAGCTCCTCCTCGGACATGCTCGAGAGGATCGCCTGGGCGAGCTGGGGACCGACGCCGCGCACCTTCAGGAGCAGGCGGAACAGCTCGCGCCGCTCGCGGTCCGGAAAGCCGTAGAGCTGCTGGGCGTCCTCGCGCACGACGAAGTGCGTCCAGACGAGCACGTCGTCGCCGCTCTCGCCGCGCTTCTTGAAGTCGGAGCCGAGCGGGACGTGGAGCTCGTACCCCACGCCGCCTACCTCCAGGACCAGGTGCGTCGCACCGCGTTCCGCGATGCGACCGACCAGGTACTCGTACACGCCGCCGGAAGGGCTAGTCGCCCTTCAGCTTGAGACCGAGCTCCTGGAGCTTGTTGCGCAGCTCCTTGATCTTCCAGATGTTGACGAAGGCCTGGAGCAGCTCCTGCAGCGAGGTCTGGCCGAAGTTCGGCATGCCGAGGAGCTCCTCGGCCGAGTGCTTCGTGATGTCGCCGACGGTCAGGCACCCGAGCGTCTCGACGGTGCGCCGCGCGCGGATCGAGAGCTGCAGGTCGAGGATCGGCTTGTTCGTCACGTTCGAGCGGTCGCTCGAGGTCGTGCGGTTGGCGTGCGCCTCGATGCTGGCGACGGCCTCCTCGCGCGGCATGCCCAGGCGCAGCCCCTTCGAGTGCAGGATCTCCTTGATCTCCGTCAGCGAGGTCTCGCCGAAGTTCTTGTAGGAGAGGAGCTCCTGCTCCGTGCGCTGCACCAGGTCGCCCAGCGTCGTGATCTGCATCTTGTTGAGGCAGTTGCGCGCGCGGACGGACAGCTCGAAGTCGGTGATCGGGATGCGCAGGATCTGGTTGAGGCGATCCTCCT
>CAZDYS010000469.1:0-3674 GCA_964509445.1 uncultured Planctomycetaceae bacterium | reverse complement strand
ATCCGCGCGCTGTCCGACTCCGGTGCGCGCGCCTCCCCGACGTCGACCGCGCGGCCGCGACCGAGCCGCGTCGGGACGCTCCCGCGCGCTACTCCGCGGCGACGGTCTGCGCCGGCAGCAGCACGCGCTGCCCGGACGCGATCCGCACCCGCTGGGGCTCGACCGGACGGTTGTAGCGATCCCGGCGCGGCGGCCCGACGAGCACGAGGTCGACGCCCCCGCGGTGCAGGAGCTCGATGCGTCCGTCGACGCGCTCGACCAGACCGATCGCGGCGCGCCCCTGGGTGAAGCTCCAGCCGTTCGGCAGCTCCACGTCGAGCTTCCCGCGACGCAGCTCGAGGTCCGCGGTCCGCAGGAAGTGGAACGAGATCTCCGGGCGTCCCGCGCGCGTGCCGACCCCGAAGGAGGCCTTGCCCTGGATGCGGGCGCTGCCGATGCCGGACCAGCGCGCGCTGACCACGGAGGCGCGGCCGAGCTCGCAGTGGCCGAGCCCGCGCACGTTGCGCGCCGGCTGCCCGACGAGGAGCATCGCGACGCCGTCCTTGGTGACGACCTCGCTCTTGCCCTGCTCCATGCGCAGGGAGACCGTGGCCTCGGCCGCGTCGTCGCTGCGCTGGATCCCGAGCGGGCCGGTCTCCGCCGGGGCGGACGCGCGGGGCGTCGCGCCCGGGAGCGCCGGACCGAGGAGGAGCAGGGAGACGAACAGGACCTTCACGGCCTCCTTATCGGCCTGGCGAAAGCCCCAGCTGGTCCCCAACGGGGGTTTCCCCGGCCGCGGTGCGGGCCCGCCGCTCTCAGCCCTGGAGCTCGGCGAACCGGCGGCGCAGGAACGCCGCGCGCATGCGGTCGCGCTCGGTCGGCTCGGTCAGCTCCTCGGACACCTCGCCGCCGGCCAGGGTGTGCACGTGGGCCTTCTGGATCTGGACCGCGACCTGGTTGAGGTCGTTGGGGCGCACGCCGGACAGGATCCCCAGGCAGGCTCCCAGCCGCACGTTCGAGAGGTGCATCAGCGCGACCTCCGTGGGCAGCGAGCGCGCCGTGCGCAGCATCCCGAAGGAGCGGTTGACGCGGTCCTCGAGCGCGCTGCCCTGCTCCTCGTAGAGCACCGCGCGCACGCGCCGCTCGAAGGTCACGATGGAAGGCACCAGGTTCTCGAGGTCGCCGATCAGCTCGCTCTCGGTGCGCCCGAGCGTGACCTGGTTCGAGATCTGGTAGAAGTCGCCGGCCGCGCGGCTGCCCTCGCCGTACATGCCGCGCACCGCGAGCCCCGTCCGCTGCGCCGCGGTGAACACCTTCTCGAGCTCCTTGCGCACCAGCCCGAGCGCCGGGAGGTGCAGCATGACCGAGGCGCGCAGGCCGGTGCCGACGTTCGTGGGACAGCCCGTCAGGTAGCCCAGCTCCGGGGAGTGGGCGAAGGGCACGACCTCCTCGATCGCCTGGTCCACCCGCTGCAGGCGCTCCCACGCGCTGCGCAGCGAGAGCCCGCTCGAGAGGCTCTGCAGCCGGAGGTGGTCCTCCTCGTTGATCATCACCGAGACGCTCTCGGTGGTGCTGAAGGCCACGGCGCGACCCGGACGCGAGGAGAGCCGCGGGTCCGTCGGCGCGAGGTCGCGACTGACCAGGTGGCGCTCGCGCAGCAGCAGGCGCAGCACCGGGGAGGCCTCCTCCATGCCCACCCAGACCGGCTCTCCGTCGATGTCGCTCTCCTCCAGGAGTCCGCGCAGGCGGGTGCAGAGCTCCTGGGCGCCGTCGGGCTCGAGGCGCACGACGAAGGGGTAGCCCTCGACGTTGCGCGCCAGGCGCACGCGGCAGGAGACCACCGTGTCCGATTCCGGACCGGATTCGAGCAGCCAGGAGCCGACGCGGTCGGCGAAGCGGTGAGGGTCGATCGGCGCGAAGCCCATGGACGGGTGGGAGGTCGGGGCGCGTCGAAAAATGCGCCGCCGCGATCTTAGTGCACGGAGAACCCTCGTCCAGCCGTCAAGCCAGGGGTCCTAGGAGGTCGATTTCCCCTGGTCGGATCCCGTTTGCCTCCCCACGCGGGCGCTGCCATCCTGCACGGGCCCGCGGGAGTCCGACGGTCCCCATGGACATCGCCCCCCCCCGGGGCCCCGGGATGGACATCCTCGACCCCCAGAACATCGTCCTCGCCACCCTGGCGGCGAGCCTCGTCCTCTTCGTGACGGACGCGCTGCGCTACGACGCGGTCGCGATCCTCGTCGTGTTGGTCCTGGCCGCGACGGGCACGCTGGACAAGGAGGACGCCTTCGCCGGGTTCGCGCACCCGGCGGTGATCCTGGTGGCCTCGATGTACGCCTTCGCCACCGCCGTCTCGAAGACCGGCATCACCGAGGGGCTCTGCAACAAGCTCATCGACGGGCAGGAGAAGACCGGCGAGTCCTGGATGGCGCTACGGATCGTCCTGATCACCGGCCTGATGTCCTCCGTGCTCTCGAACGCGGCCGTGGTCGCGACGATGATCCCGGTCCTCGGCGTCGTCGCGCGGCGGAGCGACATCCCGATCTCGCGGCTCCTGATGCCGATGGCGTTCGGCTCGCTGCTCGGCGGCATGCTCACGCTGATCGGCACCTCGAAGAACATCGCGGTGAACGGCGTGATCGAGCGCGCCGGCGCGGAGCCCTTCGGCCTGTTCGACTTCAGCGGGTTCGGCTTCGCGCTCCTGGTCGTCGGCGCGCTCTACTTCTGGGGCCCCGGCCGAGCGCTGCTTCCGCGGCGCCGCATGGAGCAGACGCTGACGGAGCACTACCAGGTGCCGAAGTTCCTCACCGAGGTGCTCGTGCAGCCCGGCAGCGCGCTGATCAACCGCGCCGTGGCGGAGATCGACGTGCTCGCGCGTTACGGGATCTCGCTGCTCGGTCTCGTGCGCGAGGGAGGCGAGGAGGTGCTCGCACCGGGCCCCTACAACCGCGTGCGCTCCGACGACGTGCTGATCCTCCAGGGCGAGCCCGAGGCGATCGTCCGGATGCGGACGGACCTCAGCCTCGAGGAGCGCGCGGAGGTCGACGTGGGAGACGTCCGGCTGACGGCCGGGGACGTGCGCCTGGTCGAGGCGGTGGTCCCCCCCACCTCGCGACTGATCGGCACCACGCTGCGCGAGGCCGACTTCCGCGACACGACCAACCTCAACGTGCTGGCGATCGCGAAGCACGGCGAGCTCGAGCCCTCGCGCATCCGCTCGACGCCGCTGTCGGTCGGCGACACGCTGCTCCTGCAGGGTCACGACCCGGACCTCGAGCGCGTCACCAAGAGCCGCGACCTGATCCTCCTGGACGAGTACGACGCGCGCCCGCTGGGCCGTCCGGCCCTGACCGTGGTGCTGCTGCTCGCGCTGGTCCTGGGAATCGGCGGCTTCACGCCGATCCACATCTCCGTCGCGGCCCTGGCCGGTGCCGTCGGGCTCGTGCTCTTGCGCGTGGTCACGCCGGAGGAGGTGCGCAAGGGCATGGACCTGTCCGTCCTCGTCCTGATCGGCGGCATGCTCTCGCTCGGCAAGGCGTTCCAGGACCACGGACTCTCGAACCGCGTGGCGGACTGGATGATGGGCATGGGCGGCGGACTGGCGGACCAGCCGCTCCTCGTGATCGCGCTCCTGTTCACCACCACGATGCTGCTCACGCAGGTGATCAACCACGTGGCCGCCGGGGTCATGATGG
>CAZDYS010000468.1:0-3676 GCA_964509445.1 uncultured Planctomycetaceae bacterium | reverse complement strand
GCCGCGAGGAAGCCCGGCGTGCCGCTGGTCACGAGCTCGCCGATGGACAGGCCCGCCTCGGTCAGCTCACGGAACACGCTCTCCAGCACGCGGTGGGCAGCGAACACCTCTTCCCGTCGCTCCTCCGGCCCGCCCGCGTGCAGGTGTCCCTCGTAGAAGTGGAGTCCCAGGAGGCGCGTTCCTGCCCGCTCGGCGATGGACCGGATCCCCGCGCGGTCGTCGTTCGGAACCCCGGTGCGGTGCATGCCGGAGTTCACGTCCACGAGGATCGAGAGCTCCGTGGGGAGGCTCGCGACGAGCTGCGGGTCCTCGCACAGCACCGAGACCCGGGTCGCAGGACAGGCGCGGGCCAGGGCGGCGAGCTCGGAGAGCGCCGGCTCACGGTGGGGGTAGGCCACGCAGAGGTCCGCGTCCGCGATCCCGCGCTCCCGCACCAGGCGCAGGAACACGCCCGCCTCGCGCACGGTCGCGCACTTGAACGTGCGCACGCCCGCGTCGAGGAGCTCGGTCCACAGCTCGGGCGTCTTGGTGGTCTTCAGGTGGGGGCGCCAGCGTACGGGGCCGCCGGTCGCGCGCAGCACGCGGCGCACGTTCTCGCGCACGCGTGCCAGGTCGATCACCAGGGCCGGGCTCAGCGTCTCCTGCGCGATCGCGCGCGGGAGAGCGAACTCTCCGGGGTCCAGCGCGGCGAAGCGAGTCTGCATCGCCGGATGCTAGCAGTCCGCGCGCTCAGGCGGCTCGCGGAAGCCGCTCGGGCTCGTCCGGGACGCGGAGCAGCGCCTCGATCTTCCGCAGCGCCTCGTCCGGGTGCTCGATGTCGTCGAGGCGGAGCCGATGGCCGTGGCGGGGATCGATGGAGTGCGTGGTCAGGACCAGCGAGGCGAGACCGCGGCGCCTCTGGTCCGGAGTGCGCTCCAGCTCCGCGTGCACGAGCTCCTGCAGCGGAACGTGGCGTTCTCTTCGCCTGCCGACGCCCTCGTGGACCTCGAGCCGCGTGGTGCGGAACACGAAGCGCGCGCGCTCGTAGGCGCGGCGGTCGATCCAGCTTGCGCCCAGCGGCAGCAGCACGGCGAGCGCGAGCCCACAGCCCGTCAGCGTCGCGCGGGTTCCCAGGCTCTCGCTGATGGCGGCCGCGGTTCCGCCCAGGAACACGGTCGCCCAGCTCCACAGGAACACGAGGACCGGCAGCTGGGCGCGCAGCGCGTGCAGCATCGAGAGGCGAGGGGCGAGCTCGAGCAAGGGCTCCGGTGGAACGCGGAGGGCCGGAATCCGCGTCCTGCGTCGCGCGCGCGTGGCGGCGCAGACGTCACAGAACGGAGCCTGGAGCGGAGGTTCGGACTGGCAGTCGGGGCACTTCATCCGGGAAGGCCGAGATCGACCGTTCCCGGGGCCCCGCTTGAGCCCGCTACCGCAGACGGAGGCGAACGCGCCGCTCGTCCTGTCCGGAGCGCACCGTGACCGTCTTCTTGGTCTCCTTGCCGTCCGGCGAGACCGCGATCAGCTTGTACTTGCCGGGAGGCACGGGACCGATCCGTCGCTCCTTCGAGTCGACGCCCTCGGTCAGCATCGCCTGGATGCTCTCCATGGAGAACAGTCCGTTGACCTGACGACCCTCCTCGTCGAGCACCTCGATGCGTGCGCGGATCGGCTCCCCGTCGCTCTCGAGCGTGACCACGAACATCACTCCTTCCTCGAGGACGAGCGACACCTCCGTGTCCGCGCCCTCGCCGACGTTCACGGGCCCGACCTCGACCGACGTCAGGCCTTCCTTCCGCGCGAACACCGTGACGTCCTCGCTCGGCACGCCCTCGTACACGAACTCGCCCGTGCCGTTGGTCATCGTCGTCGAGACGTTCGAGATCACGTTCCCGGACTCGTTGCGCACGAAGACCGCGGCGCCGGACACGGGCGTGCCGCCGCCGTCGACGACCCGACCCACGAGTCGGCCGGCGCGCGAGAGACGAATCTCGACGTCGTCGACGACACCGTTCTCCACGAGCTCGATGCCCTCGTAGACCTCCGCCCCGTAGTGCTGGGAGGTGTCCACGACGAAGTTCATGGAGCCGCCGCCAGCGTGGATGGCGTAGTTGCCGGGACGCACGTGCTCGAAGGAGAAAGCGCCGTCCGAGCCCGTCACGCGGTTCCGCGACTGGTCGAAGTCGAAGATGCCCATCACGCCGCCGTCCTGCACGAGCTGCACGCTGACGCCCTCGAGCGGCGCGCGGTCGAGGCCGACCACGCGACCGCTGATGCGGCCGAGCGGGAGCTCGAGGTCGAGGTCGTAGGTCTCGGCCTCGGGGACGTCCACGAAGAACGGCACCTGTTGGGAGCCGAAGCCTTCGCTGCTCACGTTGAACACGAACGCACCCGGGCGGTCCACGGTCACCTCGTAGGCACCGCTCGCGTCGGTCTTGCCCATCTTCATGCCCTGCATGAAGGAGCCGCCTTCCTCGATGACCAGCACCGTCGCGTCGGCGATGGGCTCTCCGGACTCGGTCACGCGTCCGGTCACCCGCACCGGGTCCTTCGTCTTCGCGCCGAGGACCACGTGGACCTCTTCGCCGTCGGCGACCTCGACCGACTCCATGCGCATCTGGCCGAAGACGTTCATCATCATCGCCTGCTCGTCGCCGTCGCCGTTCTCGAGCTCGTCGAGCAGCTGGTCCTCGTTCGGCATCGCGGTGACCGTGACCTTCCCGGGCGCGACGTGCTCGATCCGGAACGTGCCGGCGGAGTCCGTCTGCACGCCCTCGTCGCCACCCATGCCGAACATCCCGAACTGGTTCTGGCCCGCGGCGACCGTCACGCCCGCATCGGGCTCTCCATTCGCGTCGTAGACCTCGCCGGTGATCGTCGCGCCGACGCGCAGCTGGACCACGAGGTCGGCGAGCGTCTCCCCGGGGGGCGCGAGGATCGGCTGCGGCTCCGAGGGAGCCCAGTCCTCCGCGTCCGCCGAGAGCTGCAGCCCCGTGGGCGGCAGACTCTCGAACTCGAAGAAGCCCTCCTCGTCGGTCTCCGTCGACTGGCCCTCGGACCAGCGGCTCCAGTCCCCGGAGTCGCCGGCGGTCGCGCTCACCTCGGCCTTCGCGACGGGCCGTCCGCTCGGGTCCAGCACGACGCCACGCACCGTGATCGCGCGCTGGAGCACGAGCCGCACCGGCTCGCCCGCGTAGGGCACCTGGATCGCCACCTCGTGGTCCTCCCCCTGGGAGTATCCCTCGGCCTGTGCGCTGATCGTCCAGTCCCCGTCGTACACGCCGGAGAACAGGAAGCTGCCGTCCTCGGACTCGAAGGAGGAGTCGATGCCTCCCGACCAGCGCGTGCTGCCGCTGGCCTTCGCCTCGATCGTGAAGGCGCGCACGGGGCCGCCCGCGTCGTCCACGACGATGCCCTGGAAGGTGAGCGGCTCCTCGAGCACGAGCTCGAGTCCGTTCGTGTTCGGCACGACGTCCTTGGCGCGAGCCCGCCACTCGGCCGCGTCGCCGTCGGACGTGGAGAAGTCGAGACCTTCCCAGGAGTCGAGGCGCAGGGCGGCATCCGCTACGCCGGCCTCGGGCTCCCCTTCGTCCGGGGCGAGCCGGGCGACGACCTCGTAGGGGCCGTCCTCCAGGCCCCCGAGCACGAAGGAGCCGTCCTCCTGCGCGCGGGTGTCGGAGACCTCGTTGCGCCACCCTTG
>CAZDYS010000467.1:0-3678 GCA_964509445.1 uncultured Planctomycetaceae bacterium | reverse complement strand
CAGGACTACGAGCACTTCTCCTTCGCCGGTCATCCGCTCGCGCACACGCCGACGATCGACGCACTCGCGGCGTCGGGGCAGCGCTTCGACAACGTGTTCGTCCCGGTCTCGCGCTGCCGGCCGGCGCAGGCCGCACTGCTGTCCGGGCAGTGGCCGCACCAGTCCGGCGTCTACTACAACTTCGGCGCGGACCACATCGACCCCGCGACGTCGATCGCCAACCGCTTGAACGAAGCCGGCTACGTCTCCTTCGGCGAGGGCAAGTTCTGGGAGCACGACCCGCGCCTGATGGGCTTCGAGAGCTACACGATTCGCAACTACGAGACCTTCGGGCGTGAGGGTCAGGACCACCTGTTCGCGTGGCTCGAAGACCTGGAGCGCGACCAGCCCTTCTTCCTGTGGTGGGCGCCGATGCTGCCGCACACGCCCCACGATCCGCCGCCGCGCCACTTCGACGCCGTGGACCCGGCGGCGATCCCGATCCCCGACTACGTGCAGCCGCAGTACGTCGAGGAGTTCCGCCGCAAGGAGCACCTGTCGCTCGCGATGGTGCGCTGGCTCGACGAGTCCGTCGCCACGCTGCTCGAGGAGCTCGAGCGCCTGGGGGAGCTCGAGGACACGCTGTTCCTCTTCCTGGTCGACAACGGCTGGGCCAACGGGCTGCCTTCGAAGGGGACGGCCTACGACAAGGGGCTCAAGACACCCGCGATCCTCAGCTGGAAGGGCGGTCTCGCGGCCGGTGGAGTGCACGAGGGTCTGGTCTCGGCCGTCGATCTCTACGCCACGCTGCTCGACTTCGCGGAGGCTCGTCCAGCGACCGACTGCGCCGGGGTGAGCCTGCGGCCTCTGCTGGAAGGCAACGAGGAGGACGCCTTCCGCGGTCGCGACACGTTGTTCGGCGCCGTCTACACCTACACGCCGGCCGAGGTCTGGGCCGATCCGGCGCGCGACGCCTACGCCCTCTGGGCGCGCACCGACCGGCACAAGTACGTGTTCTACCTGCGCGACGTGGCGCGACAGGACAACGAGCTTTTGCGACTGCAGGCCATCGCCTGCCCCTATCCGAGCTGGCAGCGTGGCGAGGAGGAGCTGTTCGATCTCGTCGAGGACCCCTACGAGACCCGGAACCTCGCCGACCGACCGGAGCTCGCCGAGATCCGCGACTCCCTCCGGGAACAGGTGCTCGCCTGGTGGCGAGAGACCGGCGGGGGCGAGCTGACGCTGCCCTGAGGAGGAGGCCGGCTCAGCCCTGCGACCGCACGAGTCGCGCCACGTAGCCGCCGTCCCAGGGCCCGTGCTCCGCGTCCGGCACGCTGGAGCGATCGCTCTCCAGCTTCCAGTCCGGGTGCTCCGCCAGGAAGCTGGCCACGCGACGTCCGTTCTCCTCCGGCTCGAGGCTGCAGGTGGACCACACGAGGCGGCCGCCCGGCCGCACGCGCGCCGCGGCCTCCTCGAAGAGCCGCTCCTGGAGCTTCCCGACCGACGCGAGCGAGTTCGGCCCGAACCGCCAGCGCGCCTCGGGACGCGCTCCGAGCACGCCGGTGTTCGAGCACGGTGCGTCGACGAGCGCGGCGTCGAAGGTGCGGTCGCCGAGCGCGTCGCCTCCGTCCGACACGAGGAACTCGACGTGGTCGGCGACGCCCAGCCGGCGACAGGTGTCCTGCGCCCGCGCGAGTCGTCGTTCGTCGACGTCGACGGCGACCACGCTTGCGCCGGTGCCCGCCAGGATCGCCGTCTTGCCGCCCGGAGCGGCGCACAGGTCGAGCACCTCCTCGCCGGGTTTCGCGTCGACGGTCTCCGCGGCCAGGACGGCGGTCTCGCCCTGCACCGTCAGTCGTCCGCTCTGGAACGCCTCGGAGGAGGTGACCGCTCCGGTCGCGTCCGAGGGGCAGAGGATCGTGTTCGGGAGGCGGGCCGCCCGCGCGTCGATCTCGAGCGCCCGCAGCGACTCGACCAGCTCGTCGCGCGGACCGAGGGCGCGCAGGACGAGCGGCGGTTCGGACGCGAAGAAGCGTGCGAGCTTCTCGGCCCCGGCCGTGCGATGACGTCGGGACCAGCGCTTCATCAGGCTCGCGGGCATCGAGAACGCGTCCTCGGCCCAGAGCAGCGGGTGCTTCACCGGGTCGCGGAACACCGGACGGTCGAAGTGGAACGGACGATCGAACAGGTCCGCACGCGGGTCGTCCACGTGTCCCTCGCGGCGCGCTCGAATCACGGCGCGCAGCGTTCCGTTGACGAACGGGACCTTCGACGCACCGACGGTCCGGGCGACGGCGTCGGAGGTCGCGGCGACGGCGGCGTGGTCCGGCACCTTGTCGAGGTAGAGGAGCTGCACCAGGCCGATGTGCAGGTGCGTGATCAGCTCGGGCTTGGGCTTGCGAGGCACGAAGGCCTGCACGATCGCTCGCAGGGTCGCGCGTCGACGGATCTCGGTTCCGCAGATCGCTCGGACGAGGCCCACGGCGCGCGCGTCGTGCCCTCGTTCGCGGGCGATGGCGTCGAGGTCGCGCAGCGGAGCACCGCTCTTCGAGCGCAGCACGTACCAGGCGGTCTCACGCGTCATTGTTCCGGTCCTCCGAGCACGTCGCCGGGCGCGATGCGCGCACCGCGCAGGTAGTCCGACGCCGTCATGGCGCGCTTGCCCGCCGCCTGCACCTGCAGGAGCTCGAGCGTGCCCTCTCCACAGGCCACGACCAGTCGATCCTTGGCCACGAGGACCGAGCCCGGCGCACGCTCCTCGCCCGCGACCGGCAGGACCTGCGCGCGGTGGACGGCGAGGCGCTCTCCGTTCGGGAGCTGCGTCGCCGCGAGCGGCCAGGGGTTCATGCCGCGCACGTGCCGGTCGAGCTCGACGGCCGAGCGAGACCAGTCGATCCAGCCGTCTTCCTTGCTGAGCTTCTTGCAGAAGGTGACGGAGTCCTCGTCCTGCGGTCGGTAGACGGCGTTGCCGTCCGCGACGAGCCGGAGCGCCTCGGCGGCGAGCTCCCCGGAGAGCACGGCCAGACGATCGAAGAGCTCCCCCGACGTCTCGTCGGGCAGGACGTCGGTCTCCCGCGCACACAGGACGTCGCCCGCGTCGAGCTCCAGCACCATCTTCTGGATCGACACGCCGGTCCGCTCGTCGCCCGAGAGGATCGCGGTCTGCACCGGAGTCGCGCCGCGGTGGCGCGGCAGCAGGGACGGATGGATGTTGAGCGCGACGTCCCGCGGCAGGTCGAGGAACGACTGACGCAACAGCTCGCCGTAGCTCACGACGAGGAACACGTCGGCCTCGACGGCGCGCAGGTCCTCGAGGAACGCCTCGTCCCGCACGGAGGCGGGCTGCAGGACCGGGATGCCGGCTTCCTCGGCCAGCGAGGCGACGGGCGACGCGACCAGCTGACGGCCACGCCCTCGCGGGCGCGAGGGCGGAGTCACCACGAGCTCGGGCCGCCAGTCGTCCTCGATCAGGTGCGCGAGAACCGGCGTCGCGAAGGGAGGCGAACCGAGGAAGACGTAGCGCAAGGCGTCGCGCCGGCGCGTGCCCGGCAGCGGGCTAGAGGTTCGCGTCCACGACCTCTTTGAGGTCGTCGTACTTCTGGCTGCCGACCATCTGCTTCACGACCTCGCCGCCCTTGATCAGAAGGAAGGTCGGGATGGCGGTGATGCCGTACTTCGCGGGCACCTCGGGGTTGTCCT
>CAZDYS010000466.1:0-3684 GCA_964509445.1 uncultured Planctomycetaceae bacterium | reverse complement strand
CAGGTGACGCTGCTGGTTCACCTTGATGGGGAACACGGTCGAGTAGGGGGCCTCGTAGCCGAACTCCTCCCGCGCGCGGTCGAAGGCCGCGGACAGCTCCCGCACGCGCGCGCGCAGGATGCCGTCGAAGCGCAGCAGGATCGGGGTCTCGAGCCCGCGCCGCCGGATCTGCTCCACGAGCTGCGCGAGATCGATCTCCGCGGCGCCCGTCGTGCCGGTCGGGCGTGCGACCAGATTGCCAGCCTCGTTCACGCCGAAGTACCCGCCGCTCCAGCGAGCGACGTTGTAGAGGGCTTCGGAGTCTTGGGGCGTCCAGGAGGGCATGGGGCGGGGGCCGAGCGGCGGCGGAGTATAGGAATCCCCCGTCGTTCGGCGAGCCGGGTCCCGGTTTCCCAGCGCGTCCGTCCATCCCGACCCCCCGCCCGCCACGGGGAGACGGGCGGCAAACGGCTCGGTAACGGGAATCCGGCCGCTTTCGTGGTCTCGGCGCGGGAGGTTCGGGATTCCGACGGAACTCTGCCGTCCGCTCCTCGTCTAGACAGGTGCACGGCGCGAAGCTCGGCCGCTGCGCTCTCCACCCTTGCCGGTCCGGGAACGTCCCTCCGCAGGGCGACGTCTTCCCGGCGGTGAAGTCCCCGAGAACGGAGCGCACGCGGCTTCTCTGCACGGCTTCGCGTCGCGTCACCAGCTGTCGACCAGGGGGGTCGACGGTTCCAGCGAGCCGCGAGACATGCCCTCGCGGCTCGCTCTCTTCTTCCCTGCGCCTAGGACCCGCCGGTCGAGGTGACCGGTTCGAACGGGACGATGACCGTGAAGGTCGAGCCCGCGTCGCCGCTCTCCAGCGTCACGCGGCCCCCGTGCAGCGCGGTCGCGTGCTTGACGATCGCCAGGCCGAGGCCCGTGCCGCCGACCGAGCGGGAGCGTCCCGTGTCCACGCGGTAGAAGCGCTCGAAGATGCGCGTCTGGAGCGTGCGCGGGATTCCCTTGCCGCTGTCGGCGACCTCGATCCACAGCTCCTCGGCCGGCTCACGCCGCACGTGCGCGCGCAGACGCACGGAGCCGCCGATGGGCGTGTACTTCACCGCGTTGTCGCACAGGTTCGTGATCGCTTGCTTGATCAGCCCGGCGTCGAGCGGGAGGTGCGCCACGACCTCCGAGGTGTCGACGGTCAGGGTCAGCTCCTTGTCGCGCGCCGCGTCCCGGAAGCGGTTCGCGATCCCCTCGAGCAGGTCCTGGACGTCGACCGACTCGATGCGCGGGCCGGTGTCGTGCTCCAGTCGCGAGAGCTCGATCAGGTCGCGGATGATGTCGTCCAGCCGCTGGGCGTTCCGCAGGATGCGGGCCACGAAGTCGCGAGCGTCGTCGTCCAGCTCCTCCTCCTGCAGCGTCTCCGCGTAGCCGAGGATCGAGGCGAGCGGCGAGCGCATCTCGTGCGTCACGTTCGCGACGAAGTCCGTGCGCACCTGGTCCAGGCGAGCCAGCTCGGAGAGGTCGTTGAGCACGACGACCACGCGCTGCCGCAGGCGGTCGCTGCGCACGACCGATCCGGACAGCGACACGATGCGCCGCCGCCCGTCGAGCTCGAGCTCGATCGTGCGCTGGGCCTGGGGCTCTCCGCGGCGGAGTCCGTCGATGAAGCGCGCGAGCTCCCGGTTCCGGACCACCTCCTGGAGCGATCGACCCAGCGGGTCCGCCGAGGGCCGCAGCAGCTGACGCGCGGCGTCGTTCAGCATCTCGACGCGTTGCGAGTGCCCGATCACCAGGATCCCCTCGCTTGTGGCTCCGAGGATGCCGAGCACGTCGTCCCGCTCGTGCTCCGCCTTCCGGCGCGCCTGCGCGAGGCTCTCGCGCGCGAGCTCGACGCGCAGCGCCAGGTCCTCGAGCCCGGTCGGCTCCGACCGCTCCGACGCCCCGCGCTCGCCGGCGGCCTCCGCCGCGAGGTCCCCGATGCGCTCGCGCACCCGTTGGAGACCGGCGACCTGGATCCCCGTCACGACGAGGGCTCCGAGGAGCCCGACCGTGAGGACGGCCCAGCGCCCGAACGGGACGAGCAGGACCAGGACCAGGGTCAGGGTCGCCAGCCGCGTGACGAGCGCGCGTGCGAACGGGTCCGCGAAGAGGCGCACCGCGGGCTCCTCAGCTCAGGTCCTTGATGCGGTAGCCGACGCCGCGAACGGTCTCGAGCAGCTCTCCCGCGGGGCCGAGCTTCTTGCGCAGCGACGCCACGTGGACGTCGACCGTTCGGTCGAGCACGTTGGTCTCGATCGACTCGAGGATCTCCGCGCGCGCGCGGACGCGCCCCGGTCGGGAGCACAGGAAGCGCAGGATCCGGTACTCCGTGTGGGTGAGCGTGATCACCTCGCCCTCGACGCGGACGTCGTGGCGTCCGTGGTCGATCTCGATCGGGCCGACGCGCAGGAGCTCGCCGTCGGGCTCGCTCATCTCCGCGCGGCGGAGCACCGTCTTCACGCGCGCCTCGAGGACGCGCGGACTGAAGGGCTTGGTGATGTAGTCGTCCGCTCCGAGCTCCAGGCCCGTGACGACGTCGGTCTCCTCGCCGCGAGCGGTCAGGATCACGACCGGCGTGTCGATCAGCCGGTCGGAGCGCCGGATGCGTCGGCAGATCTCGAACCCGTCGATCCCCGGCAGCATCAGGTCGAGCACGACCAGGTCGGGGGCCGCCTTCTCGATCGCCGCCCAGCCCTCGTTGCCGTCGGCGTAGGTGGCCACGTCGAAGCCCGCGCGGGACAGGCGCAGCGAGATCAGGTCGGCCAGGTCGGCCTCGTCCTCGACGACGATGATGGTGCGTTTCACGCTTCGGGAAGGGTGGGGCGTGGCGGTCGCGCGGGAGTGTACCTCAGCCTTCGAGGCCTGTCGTCGTCGGGAGCTGGATCGAGGTCTGCAGGCCCGTCAGCACCGCCTTCTCCTCGCCGGCTTCGTCGATCGCGACGACCTCGAGCGCACACACCGACAATCGCTTGCCCGCGCGCTGGACCCGCCCCGTCGCGCGAAAGCGGACGCCCTTCGCGGGGGAGAGCAGGTTGACCTTAAACTCCACGGCGAGGATGGCGCTGTCCGCCGGCATCAGCGTGAAGGCCGCGTACCCGCCGGCCGAGTCCGCGATCGTCGTCGCGATGCCCGCGTGCAGGAAGCCGTGCTGCTGCGTCAGGTCCTCGCGGAAGGGCAGCTCGATGGTGCACAGCCCCGGCTCGAGCGTGACGAGCTCCGCGCCGATCGTGGCCATGACCCGCTGCCGGTCGAAGCTCGTGCGGACGCGGTCGGCGTAGTCCGGGTCGGACGGTTGGAACGTGCTCATGGGCTGCATCCTGGGTCTCGACGGGCTCCCACGCCAGCGTCAGGATGGGTCCCGATGGATGCCCTCGCTCTCGCCGACCGAATCGACTTCGACGCCGCGGCCGCTCGCATCGAGGGGGCGTTGCGCCGGACCGAGCTCCGTCCGTTCCCGGTGGACGATCCGCGCGTGTCCCTGCGCCTCAAGCTCGAGTGCACCCAGGAGACGAACTCGTTCAAGGCGCGCGGGGCCTGGAACCAGCTGCTACAGCTGACGGCCGAGGAGCGTGCGCGGGGCGTCGTCTCCACCAGCTCGGGCAACCACGGACGCGCGCTGGCCTGGGCGGCAAGGCGCGCCGGTGTCAGCGCCCGCGTGTACACCGACGTGAACGC
>CAZDYS010000465.1:0-3696 GCA_964509445.1 uncultured Planctomycetaceae bacterium | reverse complement strand
AGGATAGTCGCCAGCTCCTGGTCGACATCCAGTGCATCCATGAATACCTGCAGGTACTGTGCGCTCTCGGCTTCGCTGCGCTCCTCAGCCTCCTGCTCGGTCATCACGTTGAGCTCCCAGCCGGTCAGCTCCGACGCCAGACGGATGTTCTGGCCGCCACGGCCGATAGCCATCGCCAGCTTGTCTTCCTCGACCGCGATGTTCATGCTGTGCGCTTCCTCGTCGACGACGATGGAGGTCACCTCAGCAGGTGACATGGCGTTGATGACGAACTGTGCCGGGTTGTCGTCGGCGACGATGATGTCGACACGCTCACCCGCCAGCTCGTTGGACACGGACTGTACGCGGGAACCACGCATGCCGACGCAGGCACCGACCGGGTCGAGCTTCGGATCCAGTGAACGCACCGCGATCTTGGCGCGCGAACCTGCATCGCGGGCAGCCTCGGGATCTCGCGCGAGGGCTTCGCCGACCTGTGCGAGGACGTCGCGGGCAAGCTCGAAGAGGTCCTCGCGCTGTACGGCGGCTGAGGACGGTGCGCGGGAGGTTAAGCTCCCGCCATGGGCGTCCTCGCCATCGACCCCGGCACGCGCAAGACCGGCTTCGCCTACGTGGACCGGCTGCGCATCGCGGCCGTCCCGCTCGACGCGGTCCGTACGGACGGCGACGACGAGGCGCTGCTCGATCACATCGGCACGCAGCTCGCGGAGCGCGACGTGGAGCTCCTCCTGATCGGCGTTCCGCTGGACCCGAACGGAGAGGACACCGAGCGCTCGCTCGCGGTCCGCGCACTGATCACGCGCATGAACGCGCGCTTCCCGGGCCTCGAGACCGTGACCTACGACGAGCACGGTACGACGAAGGAGGCCGAGAGCCGTCTGCGCGAGGCGGGCTACAGCGGACGCGAGGCGCGCACGCGCAAGGACAGCTGGGCCGCGCTGGTCCTGCTGGAGGACTGGCTCGGCGCAGGCGAACCGCGCGCGCGCTCCTGAGGAAGCCGTGACGGCACGGCCCTCGCCCGTCACGCGCGCGAGCCGACTCCCCGCCTCCCCGCGCGAGGTCGTCGAACGCGCGCGGACGGACGGTCAGTGCTGCACGATGCCGTCGACGAGGCGCGCGAACTCCTCCGCCACGTCCACCTGGAAGGGCTCGTCCGGAATCCCGGCCTCGTCCACCTTGGCGCGCACCCGGTCGATGTCCGCCCGGACCTCGGCCGGGTCGTAGCCGTTCTCCATCGTCTCCTCGTCGATCTTCACGTTGAGGTCGACGTCCTCGAGGTCGATCGCGCCCTCCTGGATGCCCCGCGCGAGACGCTCCATCACGCGCTGCGCGGCCAGGCGCTCGTCCTCCTCGAACTGCACGCTCGCGATCACCTCGATCTCGTACCACTGCACGAAGCCGAGGCTGATCGTGCGCTTGAACTCGCCCTCGAGCCCCTCGAGCCGCTCGAGGTCGATCTCGCGCGCGAGGGCGGCCTCGCGCAGGCGGTCGAGGTCCATCTTCATGGAGTCGACCTGGTCGGACGGCAGCTGGGACTCCTCGACCATCGTGACGAGACCCTCGTGCGACGCCTCGATCAGCGCGTCCATGCCGGAGTTGATCGCGAACCAGGAGCCGCCGATGCACAGGAGGCCGGTCAGGACGATGGCGGCGGAGCAGCCGATCAACCAGGGCAGAGCACTACGTTTGGCGGGAGCGGCGTCGGGGGTGGCATCCATGGAGCGTCGGGGAAGGGGGCCTGGGGAACAGTCCCGGTGCGCAGCCGGGATCGGATCATTCACGCTCGGGCGGGAACCGCGCAACGCCAGGGGCGCGAGAACCGGACGCGCCGGGCTCCAGGCGCTATGCTGGCGCCGTGACGTGAGAGGTCCAGGCGGCCGCTCCCGGCAGGTCCGGGGGAGGAAAGTCCGGGCTCCACGGGTCAGGGTGGTTGCTAACGGCAACCGGTCGTGAGGCTAGGGAAAGTGCCACAGAGAACAGACCGCCTACCCCGCGGCAGCGCCGCGGGCGGCAAGGGTGAAACGGTGCGGTAAGAGCGCACCGCGGCTCTGGTGACAGGGCTGGCAGGGCAAACCCCACCTGGAGAAAGATCGAATAGGGAAGCACTCGGCGACGACCCGCGCCGCTTCCGGGTAGATCGTTCGAGGCCGGGCGCGAGCTCGGTCCCAGAGAAATGGCCGCCCCCCTCCGGGGGACAGAACCCGGCTTACCGGGCCTCTCACGTCACGTCCTCGCGGAGTCCCAGCTGCGGGAAAACACCGGCGAGGCGCCTCCCCGGTCGCGCATCGCGCGAACGGCTGTTCGTCCACCGGTTCTCCCCAGCCTCCCCGACTTGTCCACCGCGTTTCCACTGCGAGAAGCCCGATTGTGAGCAAGTGCAGGGGGCGTGCGAACGACCGCCACAACATGTAGGTGGACAACCTCCCCGCTTCGCAGCATCTTGACGGTTTCGGGGCTGCCCGTAGAATGCGCCGCCTCGTTTTTGCGCCGGACGGGCCTTGCGTTGCCCCGTTTCCGCCTGCAACCCCTCGCCCATGGAATTCGTCTACGTCGTCCCCCGGGAGAAGCTGTTCCCGGAGTGCTATCCGCACGGGCTGGTGCCCTTCGAGGACGACGACGACCGCGCAGCCTTCGAGGCGCGCATTCGGGACGAGGGCTTCTTCTGCGAGCGCGCCTATGCCGAACGCATGCCGTCGCTCCAGCAGATCATCCCCTACACGCTCTTCCACACGGGAGGCGAGATCCTGCTCATGCGGCGACTCGCGGCCGGTGGGGAGGTGCGCCTGCACGACAAGCTGTCGATTGGCGTCGGCGGCCACATCAATCCCGAGGACCTGACGGCCTCGGAGTCTGCGGACCCGCTCACGGCGGGCACGCAGCGCGAGATCGCGGAGGAAACGGTCGTTCGAGGATCGTACAGCCTCCACGCGGTCGGTTTTCTCAACGACGATTCCACCCCAGTAGGTGCAGTTCACGTCGGCGTCGTCCAAGTCGCCGAAGTGAACGGAACCGTCGAGATCCGCGAGAAGGACGTTCTCGAGGGCACCCTGGTCACCCCCGCCGAGCTGACGCAGCGGAGGAACCAAGGGGCCAACTTCGAGACCTGGTCCTCGTTCCTCATCGATCGTCTCGATGAGCTCCTTCCCTCTCCCGACCCCGTCAGCGCCTGAGCCCAGGTCCCCATCTCATGACGACCAGCACCAGGAAGACACGCGGACTCGACCCGGAACGCATCTACGACATGCTCTTGAGCGCGCGCACCGCCGAGGTGTGCACGCTCCACTTCAAGGACGGCCGCGTGCTGCGCGGCGCCTTGGTGTTCAACCAGTTCAAGGGCACCGGTCGCATCATCAACGTCGACGAGGAGATGTCGATCGACTTCGCGGTCGACGAGCTCCGCGACATCAAGTTCTAGCGCCCCTCGGCGCAGACGAGCCTTCGACGAGGGGCCCGGGCCGCGACAGCGGCTCGGGCCCCTCGCTCGTTCCTCCCCCACCACGCCGGCGCTTGCGGAGCGAGACTCCCTCTGCGAGCTTGGCGCCATGACGCTGCTCCGCGTACAGGGCCTCTCGCGAGAGCCGTGGTTCCGCGATCGCTCCCTGACGCTCGCCGCCGGGGAGCTCCGCCTGGTGCACGGTCCGTCGGTCAGCGGCAAGTCGCTGTTCCTGCGGACCCTCGCGGACCTCGATCCGTGCG
>CAZDYS010000464.1:0-3703 GCA_964509445.1 uncultured Planctomycetaceae bacterium | reverse complement strand
CGCCCGGGAGCGCTTCGAGCGCGAGGCCAAGCACACCAGCAACCTCGCGCACCCGAACATCGCCACGATCTACGAGTACGGCGAGGACCGCGGCACGTCCTACATCGCGATGGAGTTCCTCGAGGGGCGCACCCTCGACAAGATCCTGCGCGACCGCCGGCTCGACTGGGAGCAGGGCATGGGCGTCGCGCTGCAGGTCGCCTCCGCGCTCGCGCTCGTGCACGACCGCAAGCTGATCCACCGCGACCTGAAGCCGGCGAACATCATGGTGATGGACGACGGGCAGGTGAAGCTCCTGGACTTCGGGATCTGCCGCAGCACGGCGGAGTCGAACATCACCCAGGAGGGCATGCTGATCGGCACCGTGCTCTACATGTCGCCGGAGCAGGTGCTGGGCGAGGAGCTCGACGTGCGCTCGGACGTCTTCGCGCTGGGCTCGGTCTTCTACCACGCGTTCACGGGCGAGCTGCCGTTCCCGGGCAAGTCGTTCCCGGAGGTCTGCCTCTCGATCCTCGAGTCGACGCCGCGTCCGCCCTCGGAGGTTCGCACGGGTCTCCCGCCGAGCCTGGAGTCGTTCCTCCTGAAGTGCCTCTCGCGCGAGAAGAAGGAGCGCTACCCGCGCGGGCAGGAGGCCTACGGCGCGCTGCTCGCGGTCTCGGACACGATGAAGATGCAGAGCAGCGCGGAGCGCCCCTCGGCGCTGTCGGGCCGCGTCTGGATCCCCCCGTTCCGCCTGAACGACCCGGAGGCCACGAACTTCGCGGGCGGCATGCGGCGCGACCTCTACGGCGAGCTCGAGCGCTCGACGAACCTCGAGGTGGTCCTCCCGGACGACGACGACGTGTCCGGCGACGTGAGCAACGCGTTCCTCCTGCGCGGAACGCTCGAGCTCGAGGGCGAGCGGGGCGCGATCGACCTCGTGCTCGAGCGCGCGCACTCCAACGGCACGAGCGACACCGCGCTGATCTGGCGCGAGCGCATCGAGCACACGGACAACGACGAGTGGGGCCTGCAGGCCAAGCTGGTCGGCTCCGTCGCGCGCTCGCTCAAGCGCAAGCTGACGGAGTACGCGCTCGAACCGCCCCCGGAGGTCCGTCGTGACCCCGCGAAGGCGGAGCACCACGCGCGCCGCGCGCACGACATCCTGCACCGCGGCACGACGCGGCACCTGATGGCGGCCGTGGCCAGCTTCCGCCTCGCGCTCAAGGAGGACGACCACTGCGCGCTGGCTCACGCGGGCCTCGCGGAGTCCTACGTGCGCAAGTTCCTCTACTGGGACGGCGACGTGTCCTTCCTGCAGGAGGCGCGCGAGCACGCGCAGCGCGCGCTGACCTACGACACGTTCTCGGCCGAGGCGCACACGGCGCTCGGCTTCGCGGACCTGATGTCGGGGGACCTGCCGGAAGCCCAGCGCGAGTTCCGCCTCGCGATCCAGATCGACCACGAGGAGTGGCTCGCCCACCGGCTGCTCGGCGGACTCCTCACGCGCCTCGGCAACTTCGAGGGCGCGTCTCCGCTGCTGCACCGCGCGATCGCGCTGAACGCGACGCACATCGGCTCCTACGACCACCTCTACGGCGTGCTCTGCAACCTCGACCGCTACGAGGAGGCGATCGGGATCGCCGACCGCGGCATCGCCGCCGCGCGCACGCACCTCAAGGAGGTGCCGGACGACCAGGAGGCGCGCGTACACCTCGCGTTGCTCCAGGCGCGGATGGGACTCGCGGACGAGGCGCGCAGCACGATCCAGGACGCGCGGCGGCTCGCCTCCAAGGATCCCTACACCGCGTTCCACGCGGCCTGCACCTACGCGCTGCTCGGTGAGAGCGAGGAGGCACTCGCGCTCCTCAAGGAGGCCCAGGAGCGCGGCTTCCACCTCCCCAGCGAGGGCCAGCGGAACCCGGACCTCGAGACCCTGCGGTCCCACCCGGAGTTCCAGCGCCTCCTGGGCTGACGGTCAGCCCGTCGGGACGACGCGCGCGACCGCGTTGCGCAGCTGGTCGAAGGAGAACGGCTTGGACAGGAGGACGACGTCCTCGAACCCGGGCGAGCGAGCCAGTCCGTGCTCGTCGAAGCCGGTCATCAGGAGGACCGGCAGGTCCGGCTCCTCGTGACGCAGACGCTCCAGGGTCTCCCGGCCGTCGCACTGGGGCATCGCGAGGTCCATCAGCACGAAGTCGAAGCGGCCGCGCTGCTCTCGCACCCGCCGCAGCGCCTCGAGGCCCTGGGCCGCGGTCTCGACCTGCATCCCGAGTCTCTCGAGCATGCGCTGCGCGACCTCCCGCACCTGCGCCTGGTCGTCGACCACGAGGGCTCGCGGGCGGAGCTCCCCGGACCCTCCGGACAGGGGTCCCGACCCGCGAGACTCCGGAGGCTCGGGCCCGGGCCGGACGTTCGGTTGCGCTTCGAGCGGCAGCCGCAGCGTGACCGTGGTGCCGCGTCCGGGAGCGGAGTCCAGCCGGAGATCGCCTCCCTGACCGCGCAGCAGTCCGCGCGCGGCGGAGAGTCCCAGCCCGCGCTGTTCGGCGCGGGTCGTGAAGAACGGCTCGCAGGCGCGACGCAGGACGCTCTCCTCCATGCCCGGACCGTCGTCCGAGACGCGGATCCAGAGGAACGGAGCGCGGTCGCCCGCGGGCGTCGAGCGGTGCTCGCGGCCGGTGGCGAGCGTGATCGTGCCGGGACGCTCCGGCTGCGCCTCGGCGGCGTTGTCGATGCAGGCCTGGATCGCCTGGCGCAGCTTGTGCGCGTCGCAGCGGACCGCGGGGAGGTCCGGGTCGAGCTGCAGCTCGAGGTGCAGGGACGCGGGCAGCAGCAAGCGGCGCGTCGCGACGATCTCCTCCAGGAGTCCGTTCACCTCGTGGCGCCGGAGGTCGAACCGCCCACGGCCGGAGAACGCGAGCAGCCGGTCGGCCACCTCGGAGGCGCGCTCGGCCGAGGCGCGCGCGCCGTCGAGGGCCTGGCGGCGGCTCCGCCCGTCGACCTCCTCGAGCTGCGCCAGCTCGAGGTTCCCCTGGATCCCGACCAGGAGGTCGTGGAAGTCGTGCGCGACGCCCCCGGCGAGGCGCACGAGCCCCTCCTCGAGCGCGGAGCTCGCGCGCCCTTCTTCTCGCGCCGCCTCGCGCAGGCGGAGCAGCTCCGTCGCCGCCCGGGGCGCCGCGGTCTGGAGCAGCGCGAGGTACGCCTCCGCGTGCTCGAGAGGTCCGTCGTGCATCAGGCACAGGTTGCCCACGGCCTCTCCGCGCGCGTCGCACAGACGCAGTCCGAGGAAACCGTCCAGGCCGAGCCGCTGGACCGTGTCGTGGGTCGGGAACAGCTCTCCGAGTCCCTGCGCCTGGACGTAGCGGGACTCGTCGTAGGCCTTGCCGCAGGGGGAACCGAGGAGCTCGTACTCGAGGTTCTGCCCGAGCTCGCCGTCCAGGACGCGCACGTGCGAGCGAACGCGCTGCCCTCCGGGCAAGAGCTCCCCGAGGATCGCGTAGCGAGCGCCGGTCGCCTCCGTCAGTCGCAGGCACAGAGCCTCGAGGAACGCCTGCCCCACCAGACCCGTCAGGGGCTGGAGCACCGAACCGCTCCAGGCGGCCAGCGTCGCCCAGCGGCGGCGGGCCTCGACCAGGACCTCGGCCGCCACCCCGAGCAGGGGCTCCAGCGCGGCGGCGCGCGCGGCGTCCCCGAGCGCGAGCGGCCGCTCGTCCGCGAGGCAGAG
>CAZDYS010000463.1:0-3716 GCA_964509445.1 uncultured Planctomycetaceae bacterium | reverse complement strand
CAGACGATGCAGGGCTGGGGCGAGACCCATCCCGGCGACCCCGGGACCGACCCGGACCACCCGGGCTACTCCGGGGGGGAGGAGCAGCTCGGCGCGCTCACGTTCCTCTTGTTCGTGCCGATCCTGGTGGACCTCCTGATCCTGCCGGTGACCGCCGTGCACGATCTCCTGATCCTCGACTGAGGTCCCCGTCCGCGGGTCCGTAGAGAAGACGCAAGTCGTTCTCTCGTAAGGCTTTGGAGATTGACGGGTCGAGCCGGTCCGCGTAGCCTCGACGAGCCTGGGAGCTCCGTCCCAGGGCGCCTCCTCCTCCGGTCCACGATGCTGGTACTCCGCTTCGCCCTGGCCCTCTCGCTCGTCGCGGCTCCGCTCGCCGGGGCCGCCGTCGCCCAGGAGCTGCCCCAGGGGGCGCCCGACGCGTTCCATCCGGACGTCGATCCCGGCGCCCCGGCGGAGCCGGCCTACGGCGGACGCCTGCTGATCCACCTGGAGGTGATGCCCGCGCGGCTGAACCGCGTGGTCGACAACTCCGCGGTCGTGGAGCAGATGGGGTTCGCCTACGAGGACACGCTCCTGCACCAGGACTGGCGGACCTACGAGCTGGTCCCGCGGCTGGCGACCTCCTGGGAGGTGACCGACCAGCTCCTGCTCCTGCCGCACGTCGCCGCGGACTACGGGGACCGCGCTCGCGAGATCGGGACCGGGAAGGATCGTCGCTTCGTGCTCCTCGGCGAGGTGACCGAGGCCGAGGGGCGCTACCGCGTCCAGCCCGCGGAGGGAGAGCCGATCCTCGTGCCTGCCATGGACGTCGCCGGCGTCGAGCGCGGCACCGTACTGACCTTCCACCTGCGCGAAGGAGTGACGTTCCACGACGGGCATCCGTTCGACGCGCACGACGTCGTGTTCACCTGGGAGTGCTACCAGAACCCGGACGTGGACTGCGACGAGAAGCGCAGCCTCTACGCGAAGATGATCCACGCGGAGGCGCTGGGCGAGCACACCGTCCGCGTGGTCCACCGCAGTCAGTTCTACGCGGCCCTGGAGGAGACGGGCGAGATGCCGATCCTCCCGCGGCACGTCTACGACCTGCGCGATCCGGATCACTCCGCCTTCGATCCGGACGCCACGCCGACGTCCGAGGACGTCGCGCGCAGCGTCAACGTCAACGACGCGAACCGCGCGTTCATCGGGCTGGGTGCGTACCGCATCACCGAGGCGACGAGCTCCTATATCGAGGTCGAGCGCTACGACGACTACTGGGACGCGGGCGACCCGGTCTACGGCGGCTACCTGGACGTGATCCGCTGGCGGAACATCGGCGCCGACCAGACGGCGTTCCAGGCGCTGATCAACGGCGAGATCGATCTCAACACGCGGATCAGCTCGACGGACTACTTCGGCGAGGCGACCGCCGTTCCGTCGTTCACCGACGAGTACTACAAGGGCTACGTCTACACGGGCATCTACGCGTTCGTCGCCTGGAACGCGAAGCGCCCGTTCTTCCGGGACGTCGACGTGCGGCACGCGCTCGCGCTGGCGTTCGACATGGACGAGCACCTCGCCTCGTTCTACCAGGGGCTCGGCAGGCGGGTCTCCGGTCCGCCGAACGTCATGGGACCTGCCTACGACGACGGGGTGACGCCCGTGCCGCACGATCCCGACCTCGCCGAGGAGCTCCTGGCGGAGGCCGGCTGGTACGACCGGGACGGCGACGGCGTCCTCGACAAGGACGGCATCCCGTTCGAGTTCACCTACCTCTACGCGAACGGCAACAACTCCTCGAAGACGCTCGGCCTCAAGCTCCAGGAGGCCTACGCGGCGCTGGGCATCCGGATGAACGTCGAGGCCATCGAGTGGGCCACGCTGCTCGAGCGCATGAACGCGCGCGATTTCGACGCGGTCAACTCCGCCTGGCAGCCGGACGTGGAGTCGGACCCGGAGCAGGTCTGGCACTCGCGCTGGGCCGAGGAGGGGCTGAAGAGCTCGAACTACATCTCCTACAGCGACGAGGAGACCGACCGGCTGATCGCGGCGATCCAGCGCGAGGTCGATCGGGACGCGCGGATGGGACTCTGGCACCAGCTGCACGCGCGCATCGCGTCGCGACACCCGTACCTGTTCATGGCCGCCGTCCCGCGCAAGTTCGCGCTGCACAAGCGCTTCCGGGGCTTCCGGGCGTCGGCCATCGCACCGGGCTACAACGTGCGCGAGATCCACCTGCCGGCCGGCACGCCGGGCACGCGCCCGACCCCCGAGCGCGACTGAGGCGTGCTCGCCTACGTCCTGCGCCGGCTGGCCTGGATGATCCCGACGCTGTTCGGGATCACGATCCTGGTCTTCGTCGCGATCCGGCTCGCGCCCGGGGACCCGGCCGTCGTCATGCTCGGCGCCGGCACCGGGGGAGAGCTGGCGACGGACGTCGACGTCGAGGCCCGTATCGAGGCCTTCCGCCAGGAGAACGCGCTCGACAAGCCGCTGTGGGTGCAGTACCTCGGGTTCGTCGGTCCGTTCAACGTCAAGCCCGACGGACATCCGTGGTTCGGCGGGACCGGGCGCGATCCCTGGGGCGGGCTCGTGCTCCTCGACCTGGGGAACGAGTTCCAGCGCACGAACGTACCGATCTTCGAGGAGCTCGCGCGACGACTGGCGGTCACGGTCCCGCTCTCCCTGGTCTCGACGCTGCTGATCTACCTGATCGCCGTGCCCCTCGGCGTGTTCTCCGCAACGCGTTCGGGGTCGCGCTTCGACCGCGCGTCGACGTGGATCTTGTTCGCCCTCTATTCCGTGCCCACGTTCTGGGCCGGCCTGATGCTGGTCCTCGCCTTCGGAGCCGCCGGGCTGGATCTCCTGCCGGTGCTCGGGCTGCACGACAAGGACGCCGCCGAGCTCTCGCCGCTCGCCTACGTCGGGGACACGCTCGTGCACGCGATCCTGCCCGTCGTGACGCTGACCTATGGAGGCCTGGCCTACCTGTCGCGGCAGATGCGGGTCGGCATGCTGGACGTGATCCGGAGTGACTTCGTGCGCACCGCGCGCGCGAAGGGCCTGCCCGAGAGCACGGTCGTGTGGAAGCACGCGCTGCGCAACTCGCTGCTTCCGGTACTGACGCTGCTCGGGTCGATCCTGCCGATCCTGATCGGTGGCTCCGTCGTCGTCGAGGTGATCTTCGACCTGCCGGGGATGGGGCGCTACGCGTACGAGGGACTGCTCGCACGCGACTACGGCGTGATCATGGCGACCACGACGTTCTCCGCTGCGATGACCCTCGCGGGCATCCTGCTCTCGGACGTGGCCTACGCGCTGGTGGATCCGCGCATCCGCTATGGCTGAGCCCGCCCCGAGGAGCTACTGGGAGAGCGTCCTGGCGCGCCTCGCCACGCGCCGCTCGTTCCGCGGGTCGCTGGTCGTCCTCGCGCTGCTTTATGCCTCGGCGATCTACGCGCCGCTGGTCGCGAACGATCGTCCCTACGTGCTCGAGGCGATCGACTACCGCGGCTACGAGCAGGCGCTGCGCACGCTGCGGCCGGTGACCTCGAGCCTCAGCGGGCTCCTGCGTCGCGGACGGGCGGAGTACGAGGCCGAGCGTCCGGCCGAGTCGACGCTGGACTGGGAGGGTGCGCTGCGCGCGGAGGCGAGCGCGGCCCGGCTGCACTCCGCGACGCTCGCCGCGTCGCTCCGGCCTGACGACGCCGCCGAGCTCCTTCCCTACGGAGAGG
>CAZDYS010000462.1:0-3724 GCA_964509445.1 uncultured Planctomycetaceae bacterium | reverse complement strand
CCCGACGAGGGCCTCGACCTCGTCGAGCACCTCGCCCAGCCGCGCGCGATAGGCCGCCAGGTCGGGGTGGTTGTGATAGAGCTCGAGCGCCTCCTCGAGCGCGTCCATCGCGAGGTTCGGCTGCCCCAGGCGGTGACGCGCCATCGCGAGGAACAGCAACCGGATGCAATCCTCCGGTGCGGACAGGGGGGCGACCAGCGGAGCGGCCAGCAGCGCGTAGTCCTCGGAGAGCTGGCGCGCGGACTCCAGCGACTCGAGCGCCTCGTCCTCGAGCCCCACGCGGAACTGCGCGACGCCGAGCGAGAGCATGACGGCGGGGATGTCGCGCCCCACGGGCATGCCGGAGGCCGCTTCGGCGCGGTTGAACGCGTGCGCGTAGACCTGCGGGTCCTCTCCGGGAACGAGCGCCTCCGCGAGGGTCTGCTGGTACAGGAGCCGCGGATCGTCGCCGCGGAGCTCCGCGAGACGGAGCGCGGTCTGCCGTTCCTCGGAGGAGAGGTCCGGTTCCGACTGCAGCGCCTGTCGGACCTCGCGCAGGGTGAAGTTCTCGTCGAACAGGCGCTCGACGAGCGGCTGCAGTCCCCGGCGGCGCGCCGAGAGCTCGAGCCACTTCTGCCGGCGCAGGTTGCGCGTGCCGGTCTCCCAGATGCGCAGGCTCCCCCGATCCGACCCGGAGAGCAGGCGGCTCCCGTCCGGGGAGAAGGCGAGGCACGTCACGGACTCCCCGGCCCAGGGGATCGTCAGCAGCGACTCGACCGACGACACGTCGCGAATGCGAATCGTCTCGTCGTTGCTACCGCTTGCGACCCGTGGCTCGCTCGGGTGGACGGCGATCGCGGTCGCGGCGTCGCTGTGATCCCGCACGCGCTCCAGCGCCCCTCCTCCGAAGGCCCACTTCACGATCTCCCCGCGCGTGAGAGCCGTGAAGACGTTCTCTCCGTCGGGCGTCACGGCGACCGAGACGACCTGGCTCGAGTCCACCATCGCCTTGATGGACTCGTCGGGCTCCTGGCCGTCGATGCGCAGCGGGACGACCTGACCACGGACGGTCCCCAGGAAGTGCTCCCCGTCGGGCAGCGCCACCAGCGACTTGAGAGCCGCGCGGCGCGGTCCCGTGAACTCGTTGACCAGCAGCCCGGACTCGGCCTCGTAGACGCGCAGCTTCTTGTCGTGGGTGGAGACCAGGAAGCGCTCGCCCTCGTCCAGCACCAGGAGCCCCTCGACGGGACCGTCCTGCTGGTAGATCCCCTCCGCCGCTCCCGTCTGCCCGGACCAGCGACGGACCGTCCCGTCCTTGGAGGCCGTGAACAGGTGCGCGCCGGTCACGTCGTAGGCGAGGCTCACGACCGACGCCGTGTGCCCGCGGAGCTTGCGCAGCGGCAGTCCGGTCGGCGCGTCCCAGAGGATCACCTCTCCGCTCTCGTCGGCCGAGGCGACGACCGCTTGGTCCGGGCGGAAGGCCACCTGGGTGATGGGGCGCTCGTGGGCGACGAGGTCGGTCGTCGCGAGGTCCCCGCGCGCGTCCCAGAGCTTGAGCTGCCCGTCCTCCGCGCAGGAGAACAGGTACTGCCCCGTGTCGTCGTGTACGACGTCGAGGACCGGGTTCTGGTGCCCGAGCAGCACGGCCGCCTGGCCGGTCTCGAGGTCCCAGATCCGCAGGGTCCGGTCGTCCGAGGAGGAGACCAGTCGTCCGCTGGCGGGATCGAAGTGCAGCCCGCGCACGCTCGCGCGATGTCCGGCGTAGGAGGCGACGAGGCGGCCGGTCTCGACGGCCCAGGCGTTCACGATGCCCTCGCTCCCTCCGGAGAACAGCCGGCTCCCGGTGTCGTCCCAGCACACCGCCCGAACGCCGCCCTTGTGCCCCAGGAGCTGCACGTCCTGCTGACCGCTCTCGGGGTCCCAGACCACGACCGCTCCGTCCGAGGAGGCCGAGGCGAAGCGCTGCGAGTCCGGGCGCCAGACGAGCCCCGTGACGGCTCCGGAGTGGAACAGGAAGCGGCGCACGATGACGCCCGACGGGTTCCACAGGAGGATCGAGCCGTTGTCCGCTCCGGTGACCAGGTAGCGTCCGTCCGGGCTGTAGGCGATCGAACCGGCTCGCGCACCGTGGCCGCTGACCTCGCGCCGCGACGGCAGCGTCTCCAGGAGCTCCCCGCTCTCGACGTCGTGGATCCGGACGTTCGAGTCGACCCCCACGAGAGCCACGCGAGACTCGTCCGGGCTGAAGCTCATCCGCAGCGGCGTGATGGCGCCGAGCGCCGTCGCCCCCACCATGGGCAGCTGCACGCGGGTCTTCCGCAAGCCGGCGCGCGTCAGCACGTTCAGCACCTTCAGCCCCTCGCGCGTCAGGACGTAGACGTGCTCCCCGTCGGCGCTCCAGCGCACCTCGTCGACCAGACGGCCGCTGTCGAAGGTGTCGAGGGCGGGCCACGCCTTCATGCGCAGGTACCAGTACTCCCAGGAGCTCTGGACGTTCGCGTCGTTGAGGCGGTCGCGTGCCTCCTTCACCTCGTCCAGACGCAGGGAGTAGTCCGCCGCGGTGATGTTCGCGAGGTAGCTGGAGCGCTCGGCCTCGATCCGCTTCTCCTCGGCCAGGTCGAAGTTCTCGATCGACTCCCGCTCCCGCCGGCGCGCGAGCTCCAGGTTGTCCTGGGCCTCCTTCGCGCTGCGCCCGGCGGCGACCGCGTTCTCCTCGGCGCGCTCCTTCGCCTTGCGGGTCTCCTCCTGCTGCGAAGCGAGCTCGGTCACCCGGCGCTGCTTCTGCAGCGCGAAGACGAGCGTGCTGAGGATCGCGAGGAGCACCATGCCGGCGACCGCCGCCGCGACGCCCCGGTTGCGCACGACCCACTTCTTGAACTCGGCGATCGAGCCGCCTTCGTAGGCACTGACCACGCGGTCCTCGAGGTAGGCCTGCACGTCCTCCCCGACCTCCTTCATGCTCGCGTAGCGATCCCGCGCGTCGCGGCTCATCGCTTTCTCGCAGATCGCGACCAGCTCCGGAGGTTGGTCCTGGGCGATCTTGGAGACGGGTTCCGGCGGCCCCTGCAGCACGCGGTTGAGGACCGTGTGCGGCGACAGGCGCTCGCCCTTCTCCACGTACGGCGCCTTGCCCGTGAGCATGTAGTAGAGGATCGCGCCGAGCGAGTAGACGTCGGACCGCGGCCCCACGTCCTCGAGCCTCCCCTGCGCCTGCTCGACGGCCATGAAGGACGGCGTCCCGACCACGTCGCCGTCCATCGTGACCAGCGGGGACTCGGGGTCGTTCTCCGACTCGTCCTTGCGAACCGTGCGCACCAGGCTGAGCGAGGACGGGTCCTCCGGCGTGCGCAGACGAATGTCGTGGGAGTCCGGCTGACCGAGGATGCGCGCCAGGCCCCAGTCCATCACGTACACCTCGCCGTAGCGACCGACCATGATGTTCGAGGGCTTCAGGTCGCGGTGCACGACGCGCTTGTCGTGGGCGAACGCCATCGTCTCGCAGACCTTGAGGATCAGCGTGAGCGCCCGCGTCATCGTCCAGCCGTCCCGCCCCTCGCGCGCGTCGTCGAGCACGTCCTTGAGCTCGCGCCCGCGCACCAGGCGCATCGTGAAGTAGCAGCGGCCGTCGTCGTCGATCCCCAGGTCGTGGACCGGGACGATGCCGGGGTGATCGAGCTGGCCCGTGATCTGGGCCTCCTCGAGGAAGCGCCCGAGCTTCTCGCGGTCCAGGCCAGCGGTGGTCGAG
>CAZDYS010000461.1:0-3726 GCA_964509445.1 uncultured Planctomycetaceae bacterium | reverse complement strand
CTCCGATGGACCCGTGCTCCGCCGTCAGGTCGTCGGCCTGGATGCAGAGGAGACCGAGGAGCTGGAACGCGTCGTTGCCCGTCCGTCGTTCGACCTCGCTCGCGAGCACGGCGTGCAGCGCGGCCTGGTTGCCCCAGCCCCCGTCGGAGGAGGTGCGCAGGCTCGGCTCGCTCTCGATCCGCTCGAGCAGCGCCGGGTCGAAGGTGGTCTTGCGGTTCGCGATCGGAGTGCGACCCAGGGAGCGCTCCATGTGCTCTCCGCGGGCCTCCGCGAGGACTTCGGCCGGCGTCTTGCCGGCCGGCAGGTCCATGCTGAGCATCTCCGACGTCTCGCGCAGGCCGGGCTCGAGGCTCTCGATCAACCGGTCGATGACGGCGGGCGGAAGGTCGAAGAGACGCTGCGCGTCCTCCTCGATGCGCGTCAAGAGCGCGCGGTCCCCGTCGCCGGTCAGGAACTCGGTCAGGAGACAGGCGACGTGGATCACGTTGCAGGTGCGCACGAGCATGTCGGGCAGCTCGGAGGCGCCCTCGACCGGCCCGCGCATGCCCGCCATCGCCTGGATCAGGAGTTCCGGGAGGCCCCAGTGCTCGAGCAGGGCGGCGGCGACGTCGAGGTTGTCGAACCCGAGCGTCTCGAGCTCGACCTCGGCGCTCGGCCAGCGGTCTCCACAGGCTTCGAGGATCTCGGCGTAGGGCTCCGCCATGCACTGGGTCAGCACGATCTGGCCGACCTCCCCGAGCAGGCCGCACAGGAAGGCCTCGTCCTCGGTCATGGTGCCGACGAGCGTGGCCAGCGAGCGACCGGCGACCGCACGCACCAGGCTACGTCGCCAGAACGCGCCGTAGTCGAAGCCCGACGGGCCCTCCCGCGGCAGGCTCGGAGCGAGCGAGAAGGTCAGCGACATCAGCTGGACCGTCTTCATCCCGAGCACCAGCGTCGCGCGCTGGAGCGTGGAGACCTCGCTCCCGAGGTTGTAGAGGGAGGAGTTCGCGAAGCGCAGGAGGCGCGCCGAGAGGGCGGCGTCGTGCGCCAGGACGTCCGCCAGGTCGTCCAGCGTGGTGTCCTCGTCGCGGCACAGGCGCAACACCTCCATCGCGACTGCCGGGATGGTCGGCAGCTGCTCCGCTTCGAGAAGCGTCGGGGGAAGAGGACGGTGGGAAGAAGGCATCGTGGGGACCGGGAGAGTCGGTCGCGCCACGCGGGGAGCCGGACGCTAGGTGCCGGGGAAGCGGATCTTCTTGTAGATCTCGCAGCGGTTGCGTCCGTTCTCCTTCGCGCGGTAGAGGAGCGAGTCGGCGAGCTTGATCAACGCCTTCTCCTCCTTCGGGGAGCGAAACTCGGAGATACAGGCACCGCCGAAGCTGGCGGTCACCTTGAGCTCCGCACCCTCGAACGTCAGCGTCGCCTCCTCGATGGAGGTTCGCAGCCGTTCCGCGAGTGCGCGGAGGTTGTAGGGGTTCGTGTGGGGAGCGATCACCGCGAACTCCTCACCGCCGTAGCGTGCGGCGACGTCCCCCTCGCGGGTGCTCTCCTTGAGCAGCCTCCCGACGAGCTCCAGGACGGCGTCGCCGGCCTGGTGTCCGTGGGTGTCGTTGAAGGACTTGAAGTGATCGATGTCGATCATCACCAGGCCGAGCGAGAGCGGCCGCTTCGCGTCGATGCGGAGGGCGACCTGCGCCTCGAGGAACTCGTCGAAGAAGGCGCGGTTCGGCAGCCCGGTGAGCTTGTCGGTCGTCGCGCGGGCCTTGAGCTCCGCCTGCTGCGCCGCCAGCTCGTCGCGCTCGGTGCTCGCGCGCTTCAGCTGGACCGCCTGGCCGAGGCTCACAGCGACGATCTGCTGCTTGGCCTCGTTCATGATCTCCTCGTGGGACGTGCCCGCGGGGAGCTGGACCGAGAGCATCTCGGCCGTCTCGGAGATCCCGCTCTCGAGCCCGATCAGGAAGGCCTCGACCTCACCCTCCGTGTGCCCGGTCTCCGTCAGGATCTCGATGAGCTCTTTCCACGCAGCGCCCTTGTCCTGGTCGCACAGGACCTTCTCCGCGAGGGAGGAGAGGTGCAGCAGCTTGCAGAGGTCGCGCACCTCTTCGTTCGCGTCGCTCCCGAGCTCCTCGAGCCGCTGCCAGTACCCGGTCGCCATGTAGATGACCTCGGGGACTTGCCACTCCTTGAGCATGGTCGCGCAGAGGTCGACGTTCGTGAAGCCGAACGAGGACGCCTCGGACTCCTCCGAGGGCCAGCCGTTCTCCGCCTCGGCGAGCAGGCGGTAGTCCTCCGGCAGGACCTGCGCCATCACCAGGCGACCGAAGTGGGCGAGCAGGCCGCACAGGAACGCCTCGTCGCCCTGCGGGCTGCCGATCAGACGCGCGAGCGAGCGCGAGGAGACGGAGCGCACCAGGCTACGACGCCAGTACTCGGCGAAGTCGAAGCCCCCGGTGGAACCGCTCTTCGGGATCGCGCCGACCAGCGAGAAGCTCAGGGACATGAGCTTCACGGTCTTGAGACCCAGGACCATCGTCGCGCGCTGGAGCGTCGTCGTCTCCTGGCCCATGCCGAAGAGCGACGAGTTGGACAGCTTCAGGATCTTGGCCGCCAGCGCCGGGTCCCGGGACAGGCACGTCGCGAGCTCGTCGATCGTGCTGTCCTCGTCCTGCGTCAGTTTCAGGACCTCGAGCGCGACCGCCGGTAGGCTCGGCATGTTGTCCGCGTCCGAGAACGCGGCCGGCAGCTCTTTTTCGAAGGCAAGGGAAGTCATGAGGAGCACTCTCCGGGGGGGGTAGAGAATGGGGTGGACACTGGGCTACGCCTTTCGGCCTAGGCGCCGGATCCGCTTGAGGACCGGACGGGATCCTTGGGAGGCGGAAACCGTCCGCGGGCCCGGCGCTATGCTCGGGACCCGTCCTGGAGCGCCTCCTTTCATGAAGAGAATCCCTCGTGCCCTCGCGCTGCTCGCCTCGCTCCTCGTCCTCGGGGCCGTTTCCCAGGCGCAGCTGGACCTGCCGAAGGAGCGTCGCAAGCCCACCGCGCCGGGGCGCGAGCTGAGGAAACCGCGGGCGACCGGCGATCTCGCACCGAGGGACGGAGACACCGAGCTGGACCTCCCGCGGGGCCTGGAGGCGGACCCGGCCGGCGGAGGCGGAGAGGAATCCTCTTCCCCCTTCCTCGAGGCGCGGGAGGCCCTCGAGGAGCTGCGTCGCGTGCGGGACGCGGACTCGCGGGCCGCCGTCGCCGTGACCGAGCGGCTGCTCCTCGGGGGGGAGGCGGGGCTTGCCGCCGCGCGCCGGGAGCTCGACGACTTCGAACGGGAGAAGCGACCGGAGCGGGCTCCGGCGACCCCGCTCGTCGTGGCGGCCCGCGTGCTGCTCCGCGAAGGGACGACGGAGGACCGCGAGCGAGTGGCCGCCACGCTGCAGGGCGAGCTCCCGAAGCGCGCCTGCGAGCCGCTCCTCGACGCACTCTTCGAGCGCGATCCGGTGATCGCGGACCCGGGCTACCTGGTCGCGCTGCTCGACCACCCCGTGGGCGCGATGCGGTCCGCGGCGACCGCGCGGCTGGTCGCGGCGCCGCGACGCGAGCTCCTGCCGGCGCTCGTTCCCATGCTCGAGAGCACCCGCAGCTCGGCGCGCCAGACCGTGCTCGAGCTGGCGACCGAGATCGACGACCCGGCGGCCGAGGGCTTGCTCTTGGCCGGGCTCGGAGACCGCAAGGCCTCCGTCGCCGCCGTCTCGC
>CAZDYS010000460.1:0-3738 GCA_964509445.1 uncultured Planctomycetaceae bacterium | reverse complement strand
CGTGGCGCTAGGAGGACGGAGCATGCGTCGATTCCTCGTCCTCGTCCTCGCCCTGGTCGTCCTGACCGCCGTGCCGGCGGCGGCCGACTCCCTGTTCGGCCTGAGCTACTTTGGTGCGCTCGGCCGCGAAGAACCACCGGCACGTCGCGATCGTCACCGATCCGGAGGACTACGGACGCGTGCTGGACGGTCTGCAGAACGGTGGCGACCTGGACGAGGGCTTCCGTCGCGAGCTCGCGCTGAAGGCGTTCTCCCTCACGGCCCGCTACGACGCGGCGATCAGCGCCTGGCTCTTCGCCCAGGACCGCACGGACGAGGAGCCCTTCGCGCGCTCGGTCGCCCTCACCGGCCGGAAGGCGATGGACCTGCTCTACGGCGAGAACACGCACCAGGCGGCGGCCTTCTACCACGCGTCGGACGCGCGCGGGCCCAGCCTGGCCAAGGCCACGTTCCTCGGCGGGAAGGCGCTCTCCTTCAACAACCTGGTCGACCTCGACTCGGCCATCGCGCTGGCCTGCGAGTTCGACGAGCCGTCCGCCTGCGTCCTCAAGCACACCAACCCCTGCGGCGCGGCCACCGGGGAGCCCCTGGCCGCCGCCCTCGCAGACGCCTGGGAGGGCGATCCCTTGTCCGCCTTCGGCTCCGTGCTGGCGTTCACGCGTCCGGTGGACCACGCGACGGCCGAGTTCCTGGTCTCCGGGAACCGGTTCGTCGAGGCCATCGCGGCGCCGTCGTTCGAGGACGACGCGCTCGAGCTCCTGCGCACCGGCCCGAAGTGGGGCAAGAACGTGCGCCTCCTGGCCTGCGGGCCGATCGGCCCCGAGGTCGCGGACCGCGGGGACCAGCTCAAGCCGCTCGCCGGCGGCTTCCTGGTCCAGTCCGCGGACGTGTCCGACGAGGGCAACGGCAACCTCCAGGTCGCGACCGAGACCGCTCCGAACGACGGGCAGGTCGCCTCGATGCTGTTCGCCAACAAGGTCTGCAAGCACGTGCGCTCGAACGCGATCGTGATCGCCAAGGACCAGCGCGTCCTGGGCGTCGGCGCCGGGCAGATGAGCCGCGTCGACTCCGTGAAGCTCGCCGTGGAGAAGGCGGGCGAGGAGGTGGGCGGATCCGTGCTCGCCTCCGACGCGTTCTTCCCGTTCCCGGACGGCGTGGAGGTCGCGATGGAGGCCGGGGTGGCCGCCGTCCTGCAGCCCGGCGGGTCCATGCGCGACGGCGAGGTCGTGGCCGCCTGCAACCAGCGTGGCGTGCCGATGATCTTCACCGGCAAGCGCCACTTCAGGCACTAGTTAGCGGTCACTCGAAGCCTCTTTGCCAGCAATGGCCAGCGAGGCGGAGGGCTTGCCCACGAGTCGCTCGTAGAGGCCCTCGTCGTCCAGCCAGTCGTAGATCGCGCTCAGCGGCGTGACGAGGCCCATGTGCGGGACGATCGTGGGGCGCAGCGTCCCGTGGGTGTAGATCTTGGAGAAGATGCCGAGCAGTTCGTGGGAGCTCCCATCGAAGATGCCGCCCCCTGAGTTGCCGATGTAGGTCGGCGCGTTGATCATCCAGTACCACTCGCCGTCGACCAGGTGCCGGGTCGTCGCGACTTCCCCGCGGGTCGGGATCGGGTCGTTCCCGAGCGGGCAGCCGACCGCGTAGATCGGGTCGAAGATGCGGATCTCCCGCAGGCGCTCGCGCGGCGCCAGGTCCGCGCCGTTGGGGAACGGCTCGTCCGTGACCAGCTCCAGGAGGGCGGCGTCGAGGTCCGCGTCGAAGGCCAGGAGCTGCGCCGCTTCCTCCTCGATGGTGCCGTCCTCCTCGTAGATGAACACCGGGACCGGCAGGTCCGTCTTGCTCAGGTCGCCCTGGATGTCGCGCACCACGTGCCAGGCGGTCATGAGGAACGTGCTGTAGCCGTCCTCGATGGGGCGCGAGCGCAGCAGGACGCCGCTCCCCACGCTGCTGTCTCCGGCCAGCTGGACCACGGGTCCGACCAGCTCCTGCCACATGCCCTCGAGGTCGCGCGGCGCCGCCAGCGTCGCCTCGAGGCGCTGGACCTCGAGCGAGCTCTCGCGGGCCGCCTCCTCGACGCTCGAGACCGCCGTGGAGAGCTCCCGGTAGCGCGCGTCGAACAGGCTGTTCAGCTCTTCGCCCCAGCGCGCCCGCTCCTCCTCGAGCTGCGACGCGGGCAGCGCCTCGCGCTCCAGCGCGTGCAGGTCCGTGCCCTGGGTCTCGACCCGCTCCTCGATCGTGCCGAGGGTGGACTCGGCCGAGGCGAGGCGCAGCTCGAGCTCCTCGGCCTGCTGCGCGGTGCGCGTCGAGTCGGCCAGCTCCCCTCGGATGCCCTCCAGCTCCTGGCGGACGGCGAACAGGGTCTGGTGGAAGTCGAGCTCCTGGTCCAGGCGCGTGGACTCCACCTCTTCCAGGCGGTCCTGGACGTGGAACAGGCGTTCCGTGAGGAAGCCGACCAGGGACACCGAGGCGACGAAGGCGCCGGTGATCCAGACGCGGGAGCCGAGGGGGAGGGACGACGGGCGTTGCTGCTTGTTCATGAGGTGCCTTGCCGAGCCAGGGGGAGGCCGAGCGACCGCGGGGCTGTCCCGCTATCGGCTTCCCGAGGGGGCCGCTTGGAGCCGTGCCGCCGTCGTTTCGGCGGCCCGTTCCAAGTCGTTGCCCACAAGGCATTTGGGGGCGTTTCACTGGGTTCTCCACAGGTTGTCCACCGTGGATCCCCGGGTCTTTCCCCAGCGGAGGGCCTCAGGAATGCGGTTTTCCACCGATCCTCCCGAGGGCTCTCCACAGCCGTCGGCGGGTGCCGCGTCGGAGTCGGCCCCTCTGCGCAGCGAGGACGGGGACGCCTCCCGAACCCGCCTTCGGCATCCCAAGTCCCGTGCCGGCAGGAACTTGGGGCTACGCGGCCGGCCCCCTAGTCCAGCAGGCGGACGGACAGGATCCGGTCGCCCCGCTCGATGGCGTCCAGCACGTCTCCGCCGCGGCGGAGCTCCCCGAAGATCGTGTAGCGGCCGTCCAGGTGCGGCGTGGCGCGGTGCGTGACGAACAGCTGGCAGCCGCCGGAGTCGATCGCGGCGCCGCGCGGCATGCCGAGCGAGCCCCGCTGGTACTTCCGCGGGCCGATCTCGTGCCGCAGCGCCGGCCCTCGCGCCGGCTGGTTGCCGTGGCCGTCGCCGCGCGGGTCTCCGCCCTGGATCACGAAGTCCGCCACCACGCGGTGGAAGACGGTGCCGTCGTAGGTCCCGCGGCTCGCGAGCTCGACGAAGCTGTGGACGTGCTTGGGCGCCTCCGCCGGGAGCAGCTCGAAGATCATCGAGCCGCGCGTGGTGCGCACCTCGACCATCGGGTTGCGCGACCAGGCCGGGAAGTCCTCGCCCGGCAGCGGGACGGGGGGCCGCGCGGACGCGGTGCCCGAGGGTTCCGGAACCGGCTCGCCGGCGAAGGCCTCGGTGAACGCGGCGCGCGCGCCTTCCCGCACGTGGCGTCGCGGATCCCGACAGCCTCGCTCCAGGAGCTCGCGGGCTCCGGCGGCGGAGGAGAGCTGCCCGACCAGGCGCAGGATCTGCAGGTCGACGTCCTCCGAGATGTCGCCCTGGGTGCTCTGGAACAGCGGCGTGACGAAGGCCAGGTCGGCGGCCACGGGGGCGCGCGCGAGCGCCTCCACCACGGCGGTCTTCATGCCGTTGTCGGGATGCCCGAGCAGCTCGTGCAGCAGGACGCGGGCTTCTTCGCTGGCACCTG
>CAZDYS010000459.1:0-3747 GCA_964509445.1 uncultured Planctomycetaceae bacterium | reverse complement strand
CTCGTGCTCAGCCGCAAGCTCGCCGACCGGCGCATCTTCCCGGCCATCGACATCGTGAAGACCGGCACGCGCAAGGACGAGAAGCTGCACTCCACGCGCCGCTTCCACCGGGTCAGCACGCTGCGCCGCGTGCTGATGCGCATGCACTGGGCCGAGGCGATGGAGCTGCTCTCGACCAAGCTGGACGACGTCGAGAAGATCGACGACTTCCTGGAGCGCTTCGAGGTCGACCCCGAGGCCTGAGCCTCGGAACGAAACCCGCGCGAACGACGCGACTAGCGACCCTCCATGATCGTCGTCGAGGAGCTCTCGAAGACCTACGCCGAGACCCGCGCGGTCGACGGCGTCTCGTTCGAGATCCCGGCCGGCCAGGTGGTCGGCCTGCTCGGCCCGAACGGCGCCGGCAAGTCGACTACGATGAAGATCCTGGTGGGCTTCCTGCGGGCCGACGGAGGCCGCTGCGTGATCGACGGCCGGCGCATCGATCCCGAGGAGCCGGCCTCCAAGGAGGCGATCGGCTACCTGCCGGAGACGACGCCGCTCTACCCGCGCATGCGCGTGACCGAGTACCTCGACTTCGTGGCGCGCATGCGCGGCGTCGGGCGCTCCGCGCGCCGGTCCGCGATCGAGCGCGTGGTCGCCGACTGCGACCTCGCGACCTGGGAGCGGCGCAAGATCGGCACCCTGTCGAAGGGCTACCGCCAGCGCGTGGGGCTTGCCCAGGCGCTGCTCGCCGATCCCAAGGTGCTCGTGCTCGACGAGCCGACCAGCGGTCTCGACCCGGGCGAGATCACGCGCATCCGCGACCTGATCCAGCGGCTCGGCGAGACGAAGACGGTGCTGCTCTCGACGCACGTCCTGGCGGAGGTCCAGGAGACCTGCAGCCGCGTGATCATCCTGGCCTCGGGGCAGGTCGTGGCCGACGGCTCGACCCTGGACCTGGCGGAGGCCGAGCGCGTGGAGCTGCACCTGACGCTGGCGAGCGACGGCCTCGCCCCGGAGCAGGCCGCGTCCGCCCTGGCGGACCTCGACGGCGTGACCGCCGTGCGCCGCCTCGGGACGGACGCGGACCGCTTCGCGCTCGCGCTGGCCGTCGACGAGCGCTGGCAGGCCGCCGAGCGCGTGGCGGCCCTGGTCGCCGCACGCGGCTGGACCGCGCTGGAGCTGCGGCACGACCTCCCGAGCCTCGAGCGCGTGTTCCTCGCGCGCACCGAGGCGCGCACGACCAAGGGGGACCGGTGAGGGGCGTCGGCGCGATCTTCCGGCGCGAGCTGAGCGGAGCGCTCACGTCGCCCGTCGCGTGGCTCGCGACGGTCGTGCTCGTCTTGACCCTGCACCTGTTGTTCTTCTTCCTCGGCTTCCCGATCGGCGGCCGTGAGCTGCCGTCCTTCTGGATCGGTCGCGTTGCCTCGCTGGACGCGCTGTTCGCGTGGCTGCCCCTGTTCTACGCGGTCCTAGCGCCGGCCCTGACGATGGGGGCCTGGGCCGAGGAGCGCCGCGCGGGCACCGACGAGCTCCTGTTCACCTTCCCCGTGCGCACGCGTTCGCTCGTGCTCGGGAAGTTCCTGGCCGCCTGGGTCCTCCTGGGCGGGATCACGACCGTCGCGGTGCTGCCGGTCGCCTGGATGGTCTCGACCGTCGGTCCGCTCGACTGGGGCACCGCCTGGGGCGGTCTGCTCGGCGCCTGGCTGTTCGGCGCGGTCTGCGTGGCGATCGGCCTCGCGACCTCGGCGCTGTCGCGCGAGGAGCTCGTGGCCTTCCTGGTCGCGACGGTGCTGCTCGGCCTCCTGTGGAGCGCCGGCCTGTTCGTGCGCGTGTTGCCCGGCGCGGTCGCCGAGATCGCCTGGTACGCGAGTCCTTCGCTGCACTTCCTCGAGAGCGGCGCGCGCGGGGTCTTCGACGCGCGTGACCTCGTCTACTACGGGCTGTTCGTCGCGAGCGGTCTCCTCGTGAACACCGCGGTGCTGGAAGGGAGGCGCTGGGGATGAAGCCGAGCGCTCGAGGTTCCGCCGGCCGCCGCGCGTGGCTGTTCAACCTGTGGCTGACCGTGCTCCTGTGCGGCGGCCTGATGGTCGCCGGCAACCGGCTCGCGCGCACCCACCTGCGCTGGGAGGTCGACCTGACCGAGGACCAGCTCTTCGCGCCGAGCCCGGTCGCGGAGAAGATCCTCGGGGAGCTCGACGACGTGCTGCAGGTGCGCGCGTTCTTCACCGGCTCCATGCAGGCCGGAGCGGCGCAGATCGCGAAGCGCCGGCTGATGGAGCAGCTCGACGAGCTGGAGTCCATCGCCGGGACGCGCATGGAGCTCACCTACGTCGACCCGAACACCTCCAGCGAGGCGCGCGCCGAGGCCGACGCGCTGGGCATCCTGCCCGCACAGATCCGCTCGTACCAGGGCACCAGCGTCGTGACCCAGGAGATCTTCCTGGGGCTCGTGCTGCGCCATCGCGGGGGCGAGGCGGTAATCCCGCAGGTCCTGCCGCAGACCTTCGAGTACCTGTTCCTGCGTCGCCTGCGCAAGCTGACGCGGACCGAGCCGACGACGATCGGACTCCTGGTGGAGGACGGAGCCGGCGGCGAGGACGCCTTCGGGCCCGTTCGCTCGCTCCTGTCGGACCAGTACGCGCTGCGCGAGCTCTACGACCTCGACACCGGGGAGGCGATTCCCGAGGACGTCGACGTGCTGCTCGCGCTCGCTCCGCGCGACCTGCACCCGCGCACGGTCTTCGCCGTCGACCAGTTCCTGCAGCGCGGCGGACGCGCGCTGTTCGCGGTCGACCGGCTGGAGGTCGAGCTGCCGGCGGGCACCCTGACGCCGCTCGTGACCGGGCTCGACCGGCTGTTCGCCGCCTGGGGGCTGACCGTCTCCGACGAGCTCGTCTTCGACCAGCGCTGGAACGGCACGGCGGACCTGAACATCGGCGGGCAGCGTCGCACCGTCGGCATCCCGTTCTGGCCGCTCGTCACCAAGGACCAGCGCAACCGCTCGATGCCCGCCACGGCCGTGGCCGGCGCCGGGACGACCTTCTACTGGGCCCACCCTCTCGCGGTGGAGGCCCCCGAGGGACTGCGCTCGGAGGAGCTCCTGTGGAGCTCCGAGGAGAGCTGGCCGGTCCCCGCGGCCGAGGGCGCGAACCTCCTGCCGGAGCTGATGCAGGCCCGCGCCGCGGAGCTCCTGGCCGGCGGGGACGGGAGGGCCCGCACGCTCGCGAGCTCCGTCGCGGGGACCTACGCGTCGCCCTTCGCAGCCGGCGCACCGGCTCCGTTCGACGAGATCGCGGAGACGCTGCAGGCCGACCGCGAGCGCCGTGCGCGCGAGGACGGGACCACGCCGCCGGCGCCGCTCGCGACGACGACCGCGGAGGAGGTCCTCTCGGAGGCCGAGCGCACGCAGGTCGTCGTGGTCGGGGACGCGACCTGGCTGCGGCGCGGACACTTCGACGGCTACAACCCGGCGTTGCTCGTCAGCCTCGTGGACTGGCTGGCGGCCGAGGGCGACCTCCTGGAGCTCACCGCCCGTCTGCCCACCGAGCGCACGATCGACGACTTCCTCGAGGAGGAGCGCACCCGGCTCGGCATCGTCGGCGCGCGCGTCGACCTGGGCGGCGACGAGGCCCAGGCGATCGCGCGCCTCGAGAGCGAGGCCGACGCAGCGGCCGCGGCGAGGCGCCGCGCGAAGATGGCCCAGGCGACCGGCGCCTGGCTGGACGCGACGCCGCGCCTCGGGTGCCTGTGGCGTCTGTTCCT
>CAZDYS010000458.1:0-3747 GCA_964509445.1 uncultured Planctomycetaceae bacterium | reverse complement strand
CACTGCAGGAGATCGCCGAAGCCCGCCTGCGCGAGCCCCGCCGGATCCTCGAGCGTCACGGAGACGACGCCGGCCGTGCCGAGGGCGACGCCGACCCAGCCGATCGCCCGCAGGCGCTTGCCGAGGAACAGCTGCGCACCGAGCGCGGTGGTGACCGGGGTGAACCCGATGATCCAGCCGGTGTGGACCGAGGAGGTGTAGAGCAGACCGGTCGCCTGGATCGACAGGTGCACGCCGAGCACGACGCCCAGGAACACGCAGCGTGCGCGGTTCGCGCGTCCGGGCCAGAGCGGGCCCCCCAGCGCCCGCTGGGCCAGGGCGAGTGCGAGACCGCCCAGGCCCAGGCGGAGGGCGACCAGCCCCACCGGTCGGAACCGCTCGAGCGCGAGGTCCACGGCCACGAACGAGACCCCCCACAGGAGGACGGCGACCAAGGCGGCGTACGGGACTCGAGCACCCAAGCCCGCGGATGCTAGCCGCGGGCGGCGGAATCGCCCCGTCCCCCTCGGACCTGGGGACCGGGCAAGATCGCCGGGCGCGACCGGCTCGGAGCCGGGCCTCGAGCGCCGGCCCCCCTCTCCGGGCGCCGAGCTGGGCCGGATCCGAGGGAAAAAGGCCTCGGACGTCCCCGGGAGGTGGACCTACAGCCGACATATCGTAGGATCGAGATGGGATGATTGGACTCACCGGAACCGCCCGCCTCCTGAAGGCCCTGGGCGACGAGACGCGCATGCGGATCCTGCACCTCCTGGCCCAGGAGGAGCTCTCCGGGACAGACCTCATGGAGGTCCTCAACGTCGGGCAGAGCCGCATCTCCACCCACCTGGCGCTGCTCAAGGAGGTCGGGCTGGTGGTCGACCGGCGCGCCGGTCGGCGCAGCTTCTACTCCATCGCCCCGGGACCGGCGGCCGGGTTCTGGGAGATGACCCGGGACGAGAACCGGACCACCCCCGAGTTCGAGGCGGACCTCGCGGGCCTCGAGGCCCTGCGCGCGCGGCGCAAGGAGCACAGCCGCGCCTACTTCGATCGGGTGGCTGCGAGCTTCGGCGACGAGCTGCTGCCGGGACGCACCTGGGAGGGCCTCGCGCGCGCGGTCCTGCAGCTCGTCCCGCGCGCGCGCTACTGCGACCTGGGCGTGGGCGACGGCCTGTTGACGCTGATGCTCGCGGAGAACGCCTCGGTCGTGACCGCGGTCGACATCTCCGGCGAGATGCTCACGCAGCTCGAGAAGCGCGCGCAGAAGCGCAAGATCGACAACGTCGAGACGCTGGTCGCCGACATCGCCGACCTCCCGCTGCCGGACGCCTCCCACGACGTCGTCGTCGCGAGCCAGGCCCTGCACCACGCGGCCAATCCCTCCGAGTGTCTCGCGGAGGCGCACCGCATCCTCGTGCCCGGCGGTCGGCTCCTGGTCATCGACCTGCTCGCGCACACCGAGGAGTGGGTGCGCGACAGGCTGCAACACGTCCACCTCGGCTTCACGGAGACCGGTCTCGAAGAGCAGATCGCCGGAGCCGGGTTTCAGAAGACGCGCATCTTCCGCGCGGCGCGCGACCCCCAACCGCCCCATTTCATGACGCTGGTCGCGATCGCGACCAAGGCCTGACAGGACATGACCGCACCGATTCTGAAAGCGCTCGAGCAGCGCCTGCTCGTCATCGACGGGGCGATGGGGACCTCGATCCACGCCGCGGGCCTGGACCTCCAGCGCGACTACCGCGGACTCGAGAACTGCTGCGAGATCCTCAACCTGCAGCGGCCGGACGTCATCCGGGACATCCACTCCTCGTTCCTGCGGGTGGGCTGCGACGCCGTCGAGACGAACACCTTCGGCGGGATGCCGCACGTGCTCACAGAGTTCGGCCTGGAGGACGACGCGCAGGCGATCAACCTCGCGGCCGCTCGCGCCGCGCGGGAGGCCGCGCAGGAGTTCTCGACTCCGGAGCAGCCGCGGTTCGTGCTCGGCTCCATGGGGCCCGGCACCAAGCTCGCCACGCTCGGCCAGATCGACTACACGGCGCTCAAGCGGTCCTACCTCGTGCAGGCGCGCGCCCTGGCCGAGGGGGGCGTCGACGCCTTCTGCATCGAGACCGTGCAGGACCCGCTGCACTGCAAGGCCGTGATCAACGCGGCCATCCAGGCGCGGGAGGAGGTCGGGGTCGACGTCCCGATCTTCGTCAGCGTGACCATGGAAGTCACCGGCACGATGCTGGTCGGCACCGAGATGGCCGCGGCCATCGCGCTCCTGGACCCCTACCCCGTCGACCTCCTGTCGATCAACTGCGCGACGGGTCCGCGGGAGATGAGCGAGCACGTGCGCCTGCTGGGCCAGTCCTGGAAGCGCTCGATCGGCTGCTTCCCCAACGCGGGTCTGCCCCAGCTGGTCGACGGTCAACCGCACTACCCGCTCACGCCGCACGAGCTGGCCGACTGGCTGACGCGCTTCGTGAAGGAGGACGGACTCAACCTGGTCGGAGGCTGCTGCGGCACGACGCCGGAGCACCTGGCCGCGGTCGTCAAGGCCGTGGGGAGCGAGTCGCCGCTCGCCCGCAAGCCCTCGCTGCCCGCCCAGGCCACCAGCATCTACCACGCGGTCGACCTGCGGCAGGAGAGCTCGATCCTCCTGATCGGCGAGCGCTCCAACGCAAACGGTTCGAAGAAGTTCCGCGAGTCCCTCCTGGCCGGCGACATCGAGGGCATGGTCAAGATCGGCCGCGACCAGGTCTCGGAAGGGAGCCACTGCCTCGACGTCTGCACGGCCTACGTCGGGCGGGACGAGGTCGAGGACATGACCGAGCTCATCCAGCGCTACCGCACCGACGTGTCGGTTCCGCTGGTGATCGACTCGACCGAGCCGCCGGTCCTGGAGGCCGCCCTGCAGCTGGCAGGCGGGCGCTCGATCATCAACTCCATCAACCTCGAGGACGGACTGGAGAAGTGCGAGGCGGTTCTCCCGATCGCACGCGAGCACGGCGCGGCGGTCATCGCGCTGACGATCGACGAAGCGGGGATGGCCAAGGAGGTCGAGGACAAGGTCCGCATCGCGCGCCGGCTCTACGACATCTGCCTGGAGCACGGCCTGCGCCCCGAGGACATCTTCTTCGACGTGCTGACGTTCACGATCTGCACGGGCAACGAGGACGACCGCAAGCACGGCATCCACACCCTCGAGGGTATCCGCCGCGTCACCCAGGAGCTCCCGGGCGTGAACACGCTGCTCGGACTCTCCAACATCTCCTTCGGACTGCGTCCGGCAGCGCGTCACGCGCTCAACTCGGTGTTCATGCACCACGCGCAGGAAGCCGGGCTCACGGCCGCGATCCTGCACGCGGGACGCATCGAACCGCTGCACCACATCGAGGCCGAGGTACGTGAGGTCTGCGAGGACCTGATCTTCGATCGCCGACGGGAGGGCTACGATCCGCTGCACAAGCTGATGGAGCTCTTCGAGGGCGTCGACGTGAAGGCTCGCAAGGCCGCACGGCAGGTCCCCGAGGACGTCTTCGAGCGGCTCAAGTGGCGCATCATCGAGGGCGAGAAGCCCGGCATCCAGGAGGACCTCGACCTCGCGATGGCGGAGAAGCGGCCGCTGGACATCGTGAACAGCGATCTCCTGGACGGCATGGCGGTCGTCGGCGACCTCTTCGGTCGCGGCGAGATGCAGCTCCCGTTCGTGCTGCAGTCGGCGGAGACGATGAAGCTCGCCGTCTCCCACCTGGAGCCTCACATGGAGCGCGTGGAGGGCGA
>CAZDYS010000457.1:0-3755 GCA_964509445.1 uncultured Planctomycetaceae bacterium | reverse complement strand
CCTCCCGCGGCTCCTCGGTCGCCTGGACCGGAGCCTCGGCCGACGCGCTCGGCTCCTCCGCCGCCGCGGCCTTCTTGGACGAGGTCTTCTTGCTCGCGCTCTTCTTCGTCGCCGTCTTCTTGGCGCTGGTCTTCTTGGCCTTCTTCTTGGTGGCCTTCTTCTTCGTGGAGGCCGGCTTCGCCTCGGTCTCCTCGACGACCGTGGCCGTCGCCCCGTCGTCCTCCGCGGAGGAGGTCTTGCGGGAGCGCGTGGCCTTCTTGCGAGTCGTGGCCTTCTTGCGCCCGGAGGCGGTGGTCTCGAGCGCGCCGGCGCCGAACGGCAGGTCGGCGTCGTCGGAAGCGGTCTTCTTGGCAGCCAAGGGTCGGTCCAAACAGGGCCTGGTCGGAGCGTCCGGGGAACCGGACGCGTGCGTGCGATCCGCGTCGCGGCCGAGGGGGCCCGAGCCCGTTCCAGAGGCAGCGGACGGGGCGTCCGCCGGTCGAACGGAGGGACCCCGAGGGGTCCGCGACGTCGGGGAGCGCGAGGCGCTCCGCGTGTCCGGATGGGCTCCTGGGGAGCCCGCTCGACGGCCCCCCGCGGGGAGCCGGACTTCGCCCGGACGTCTACAGACCATGCAGTATCGGCGGCACCGGGCAAACCAGAAAGGCCATTTCCGGGGGTTCTGACGGCGTCGAAACCCGCCTCGGGAGGCCTTCCAGGCCCCAGAAAGCGCGATCCTTGCCCCGAACGCCGGTTCCAGGCGCCTCGGGAGCGCGCGGCGGCCGGAGCCGCCCGCTAGCGCGTGGCGCCGTACTCGGCCCGGTAGGCCTCGATGCGCGCGAGCTCCTCGGCCCCGAGCACGAGCCGGCCGTCCACGGGCGTCTCGGCGAGGTGCGCGACGATGTCGTCCAGGGTGACGATCGCGAGGGTCGGCATCGCGAACTCCTCCCCGACCTCCGCCAGCGCCCCGCGCTCGCTCTTGCCCCGCTCCTGGCGGTCGACGGACACGATCAGGCCCGCGAGGGCGACGTCCGCGGTCGCGCGCAGCTTCGGGACCGTCTCGCGGATCGAGGTGCCGGCCGTCGTCACGTCCTCGACGATCAGCACGCGCTCGCCGTCGCGCGGCGCGTGCCCGACGAGCAGGCCGCCCTCGCCGTGGTCCTTCGCCTCCTTGCGGTCGAAGCAGTAGGCGACGTCCCGGCCGAAGGAGGCGGCCAGCGTGTGCGCCGTCGCCACGACCAGCGGGATGCCCTTGTAGGCCGGCCCGAACAGCACGTCGAACGCCAGGCCGCTCTCGACCAGGGAGCGCGCGTAGAACTCCCCGAGCTTCTGGATCTGCGCGCCCGTGCGGTAGCGCCCGGTGTTCACGAAGTAGGGCGTCTTGCGGCCGCTCTTGGTCGTGAAGTCGCCGAAGGTGAGCACCTCCGAGCGCACCATGAACTCGATGAACTCTTCCTGGTAGTCCTGCATCAGGCGCACGAGCCTACGCGGCGGACGAGCCCGAGGGAACGCGCAGGCGCGTCTCCCCTAGCGCGCCGGGCCGAAGCGCGCCCGCAGCGCGTCGATCTGCTCCAGCGCGTCCCCGTAGGCGACCAGGTCGACGTGGTCCGTGACGCGACCCCCTTCGACGCGCAGCGCCGAGACCTGACGCCCGTCGCGGATCGAGACCTCCTCCGTGTCGACGTCCCAGAACGCGCCGGAGCCGGTCACGAACAGGCGCAGCTCGAGCACGATCCAGGGACCCGCCTCGAACCCGTCGACCACGTCCCAGCGCACCTCGCTCGTCCCGGACTCCTCGTGCGCGGCCCGGTAGAACGCGAGCATCGAGGCGCGGTCCCGGTGGTCGATCGGCGGCCGGTCGAAGATCTCCATGGTCGGGTCGAAGTACCACAGGTCCGGATGCGCCAGGCTCTCGGCGCGCGCCCAGTCCGCGTCGCGCAGCGCGCCCAGGTACTCGAGCGCCACGCGCGCGGCGGGACGCTCCAGGAGCGACGGGACGCGCGGATCGACGGCCGGCGCGGAGCAGGCGACGCAGGACACGACGAGCGGCAGGACCAGGAAGAAGCGGTGCACGGAGTCTCCTTTGGTTCCGGGGGAGCGAACGGGACGGAGCGGCGCGCGCTCCTCCCCCAGAGAGGACCGCATCTCGCGCCGGAACCCAAGCCTCGCTCGGTCGCGAGTGTGTGAGAAGGCACCGGCGGGGAACCCGCGGCCTCGGGGAGGCATTGACGAAGAGGCGACGAATCGCCGTTCGAACGCACTTCCCCCGCTGCTCGCTGCTCCCCACCCATGTCGACGCTCGCGCTCCTCCTGCCCCTCTGCCTCGCTCCTCAAGAGCCCTCGGACGACGCCTGGACCCAGCGCGGCGGCCCCACGCGCGACTTCCGCCGCCCGGCGACGGTCGAGCTCACCGAGCACTTCGGGCCCTGGGGTCCGCGAAAGCTCTGGAAGCGGCCGCTGGGCGACGGCTACAGCGCGCTGCTGTTCGAGGACGGGCGGCTGTTCGCGCAGTACCGCGAGGGCGAGGAAGAGGTGCTCGCCTGTCTCGCGGCGGAGACCGGGGAGACGCGCTGGTCGTTCCGCTACGAGGCGCCGGTCTACGAGGAGATGGACCGCGGCTACGGCGACGGCCCGAACGCGACGCCGCTCCTCTACGAGGGCCGCCTGTTCGCCGCGAGCATCGACGGCCAGCTGCACGCGCTGGACGCCGCGACCGGCGCGCTCGCCTGGCGCCTCGACCTGCACGAGCGGTACGGCCGACAGGAGCGGCGCGAGGAGTACGGCTTCTCCGCCAGCCCGATCGAGGTGGACGGTCGGCTGTTGCTCCTGGTCGGCGGCGACCCGCACGGGGTCGTCGCGCTCGATCCCGAAGACGGCGCGCACCTCTGGGGCAGCCCGCCCTGCGGCGTGAGCTATGCGCAGGGAACGGTGATCGAGCTCGAGGAGGGACCGCAGCTCGTGTTCTTCTCCCCCACCGCCGCGATCGGGATGGACGCGCGCACGGGAGCGTTCCGCTGGCACTTCCCGGTGGAGAACATGTTCCAGAACAACCTGACCCCGGCGCTCCACCTGGGCGAGCGACGGGTCTGGATCGCGAGCCAGCTGGACGGCGGCAGCCGCGTGCTGCGCATCCCGGCCGCGGACGCCGACCCCGGGACGTCGCCGGAGGTCCTGTGGGAGAAGCGCGCGGTGCAGCAGGCGCACTGGGACTCCTTCCGCGAGGGTGACCTCGTCTACGGCTCGCTCGGCGGCAACATGTCCTCGACCCTCGCGGGCATCCACTGGAAGACCGGCGAGGTCGCGTGGAAGTATCGGGGCTTCCACCTCGCCAAGGGCGTGCTCGTCGGCGACCGCTTCTACTTCCTCGACGAGAACGGCCAGCTCGGCATCGCGCAGTTCTCGCCCGAGGGCGCGGAGATCCTGGACTCGCGTCAGCTCACGGAGCGCGTGTCCTGGACGCCGCCGACGCTCGTCGGCCAGGTGCTGTACGTGCGGGACCGCAAGCACGCGATGGCGGTCGACCTGTCCCCGGAGGCCTACGAGGAACCGGAAGAGGACTGAGGCGGCCTCACGCCAGCGCCTCCACGTAGTGCACGAGGGCCTCGTCGAGCCAGCGACCGATCCCTCGCCCGCGACGCTCCAGGAACCCGACGTGGCCGCCGGTCCGCTCCAGGTGCAGCAGCACTTCCTCCGGGACGCGCACCGCGTCGTAGGCGCGCGGATCGACGAACGGATCGTCGGCCGCCGCGAGCACGACGCCGGGCGTGCGCACTTCG
>CAZDYS010000456.1:0-3761 GCA_964509445.1 uncultured Planctomycetaceae bacterium | reverse complement strand
CACCCGCCCGTCCGGTCCGACCTCGCCGGCGCGTCCGCGCGCCGCGGGTCCCTCGCCGACGCCCGGCGCGCCCTCTTCCCCGGCTCCCTCGGGAACGCCCGGGGCGGCGACCCCGGCCGGCAGCCTGTACGCGTTCTCGAACATCGATCCGCTCGGCCACTGGTCCACCTGGTGGGAGTTCAACAAGCTCGGCTGGCTCGTGCGCCCGATCGAGGACCTCGACCCGGCCGCGGGCCGGACGTCGAGCCGCATCTCGAAGAAGGAGCTGCGCGCCAAGCTCGCGCCCCTCGTGCGTGAGCTCCTGCACGACGGGGACGCCGGCGTGCGCGCCGCCGCGGCGATCACCTACGCCCGTCTGGACGGAGAGGACGCCGTGGACCTGCTGGTCGAGCTGTTCGAGGACCGCAACGTGGACGTCCGCACCAACGCGATCCTCGCGCTGGGCGCGGTCGACTCCGAGGACGCGGTCTACCAGCTGCTCAAGATCGCGCACCGCGGCAGCGTCGCGCAGCGCGGAGAGGCGATCACGTCCCAGGCGCAGACGCACGCGACGCTCGCGCTGGCCCTGGCGCGGGAGCGCGGTCTGGGCGAAGGCACGGAGCTGATGCTCCCCGCGGCCGACGGGCGCGACCTGGAGCAGGCGATTCCCATGCACGCGCTGCAGGCTCCCTCGGAGAAGATCGGCGCGAAGATGGTCGCGCTCTCGGGTCTCTACCGCGAGGGCGAGCCGGTGCGCCGGGTCGAGGCGGGCAACCCCCGTGCGATCGAAGCGCTGCGGTCCGTCGATCCGGACGAAGTGCTCGCCGGTCTGCTGCGGGGCACTCTGTCGCGCGACGTCGAGGTGCGGCGCTCCTCGGCGGCGACCCTCGGTCGCGTCCGCCACGACGGTGCGCTGGCTCCGCTGATGACCGCCTTCGAGGTCGAGCGCGAGCCGCTGACCCGGGGCTTCCTCCTGATCGCCATCGGACGCCAGGGCGGAGACTCCGCGCGAGCGTTCCTGATCGACACGCTGAAGACGGGCCCGCGCACCCTGAAGCCCTGGTGTGCGCTGGCGCTCGGGATCAGCGCCTCCGAGCACGAGGACGCGCAGGCGCGAGCCGCGCTGCGCGACGCCTACGCGAAGGAGCGCAACAGCGACGCGCAGGGGGCCTACCTGCTCGCGATGGGAATCGCGCGCGACCAGGACGCCTACGAGATCCTGTCCCACGAGCTGCGCCACACCGGCAACGAGACGCTGCGCGCCATGGCGGCGCTCGGGCTCGGGCTCTCCGGTCACGAGGGCGCGGCGTCGGCGCTGCGCGAGGCGCTGACCCTGGAGAGCTCGCCGGCCACGCAGACGACGATCCTGCAGGGGCTCGCCTGCGTGCGTGCTCCGGAGGACGGAGCCCGCCTGGTGGACGCGGTTCGCGACGTGCGCATGCCGGAGGAGCAGGTCCAGCTCGCTGCAGCGCTCGCGTTCCACGGTTCGCTCGCGACCGCGACTCCCCTGGCGGACGTGGCCAGCGACGAGAGCGCGGCGCCGATCGCCAAGGCCGCCGCACTCCAGGCCCTCGGCATGCTGCTGGACGACCAGACCCCGTTCCGCTTCGCGACGCTCTCCGGCGACGCGAACTACTCGACCTTCCTCGAGTGGGTGAACGCGCCGCTGCAGAGCACGCTGTAGGCGCACGCCGCGCGATCCGCTCGCGCAGCTCCGGCCCACGAGCCGCCCCGCGGCCGTGGGCCGGTTCGTTTCCGGAGCGGACTCAGCGCGCGCCCAGGACTCTCCCGTAGCGGTAGGTGACCTCCATGCACAGGGTCATCAGCGCCGTGGAGTACATGCGACCGCCGGAGTAGCCCCACGGCCCGACCGGATCCCAGGAACCGCGCTCGTCTCCGGACTGTCGCTGGCTCTTCACGATCGCCTCGCGCATGGCCGCTTCCCAGCGTCGCCAGGCGTCGCCGCCGACCTGGAACATCGCGTAGGAGCCGTAGTACCAGTAGTACATGTCGCAGCCGCGACCCTCCTCGTCCCAGACGGGCAGGCACGTCTGCAGGAGCTCGACGTGCTTCTCGACGATGCGCTCGCCGCCGACGACCGTGCCGCGGTCCTGGCCCAGGAAGATCCGACAGAGCAGACCGACGGCGGTCATCGCCTCTCCCTCGTCGCGCGCGAAGCCCTCGTTGGCGGGCGTCCGCGACGAGAGCGTGCCCGGCGCGTCGTAACCGACCCGACCCGTGATCGGATCGGTGACCTCGTCGATCCAGGCGAGCCCGCCCGCGAGCGCCTCGGGGTCGACGACGAGTCCGGCGTCCTTGGCCGCCGTCAGCGCGAAGAGCATCCAGCCCGTGATGGACGTGTCGTTGTCGCCGGTGGGGGGGACGTCGTAGCGCCAGGCGCCGTAGGGGTTGCGCGCGCGCTGGATGAAGTGGACCGCCTTCTGCGCGACCCCGTGCAGCAGCGGGCTCCGCCCGAAGGTGTAGGACTCGCAGATCGCGAGCGTGGCGATCGCGTGGTCGTACAGGAAGTCGTGGCTGGTGTCCTCGCCGAACAGGCCCGAGTCGGGGTCCTGCTGCCGCCGGAGCCACGCGACTCCGCGCCGCACGTTCTCCTGGTACCTGCCCTCGCTCGTCGTGTGCCCGTCTCCCAGGAACGCGAGCAGCGCGAGACCGGTCACCCCGACGTCGTGCGTCGCGTTGCCCGGACCGCCACAGATCGTGTTGCCGAGCTCGCCGCACCGGCTCTGGAACCCGTCGGCGTCCCAGGACCCGTCGACGTGCTGGTGGTTGGCGAGCCAGTCGAGCGCCGCACGGAGCGCCTTCTCGGTCCCCTTGCCGTGCCGCTTGCGCCCGCTGCCGACGCCGCGGTTGCCGAGCTTGCCGCCCGCGCCCGGCCCGATCCCGAGCACGTTCTGGAACGCCTCGGACTCGAGCGGGGTCTCCGTCGGCCAGCGCGGGTCGCCGTCCGCGAGCTCCAGGGGCTCGCTGTCCGGTGTCTCCGCGACGCTGGAGTCGACCAGCACGGGCTCGTCGATCTCGTCGTCCACGACCTCGTCCAAGGGCTCCTCCTTCGGTTCCTGGAAGACCTCTGCCGGAGGCGCCACGACCTCGGCGAGGAAGGTCCGAGCCGGATCCTCGGCGAACTCCAGCCAGGGGACGGCGGAGAGGACGAAGTAGACGAGCACGTGCGCGGCGGCGGAGATCGCGAGCCAGGGAGCGCGCTGCATCCAGTCGTAGAGCAGGTCGTGGAAGGTCCGCTCTTGTTCCCAGAGCTTCGGACAGGAGCTCACGATGCCGGACGAGGATTCGGTCATGACGGACGGGTAGCGCAAGGGGAGAGGGAACGCGCCCGCCCGCGCGTGCGATGCGCGCCGGCGGCGCTCTGCGAGACGCCGCCGGCTCCTGGTTCCGCTCGAGCCCGTCGAGCGCGTCTGCCGTGCAGCGTCCTGGGATCGGCGCCGGAACCACCGGTTCGCCGTCCGGGGTGACAAACGTCCGCAGGCAGCCGCGGTTCACTCCTGCACGCGGGCGCGACGTCGTCGGCGCTCTCCCCTCGACGCAGAACGGGCCGGCTCCCCGCGAGAGGAGCCGGCCCGTTCGAAGGCGTTCGCGTCCGCGGACTAGCGCGCGCCGAGGACCTTGCCGTAGCCGAAGTAGACCGCGTCGTTGGGGCAAACGCGGATGCAGTCGAGGCACTTCATGCAACCCGCATCGACGACCATCTTGACGTCTGCGACCTCGCGATGAACGAGTACGTTCGAAGTGCAAACGGCCGTGCAGTG
>CAZDYS010000455.1:0-3780 GCA_964509445.1 uncultured Planctomycetaceae bacterium | reverse complement strand
CGCTGCGTGCGCAGCGCGGTGCCGGACTCGCCGAGCGTCTGGCTCACACCGTCGACCAAGAGCTCGGCGCCGCGAGCAGCGTCGTCGTGCTCGGCAGCGATCAGCCGCTCCTGCCGGCGGCCGAAGTGGACCGCGCCCATCGGCTGCTGGAGCAGGGGGCGGACCTCGTGCTGGGGCCGGACCAGGGCGGCGGCTACGCGCTCGTCGGGCTGCGGGCGCCCTGCCCCGAGCTCTTCCTCGAGGTCCCCATGTCGCGGGCCGACACCGCCGCCGTGACGGTCGACCTCGCGCTTCGCCGCGGCCTGCGCGTGGAGCGGGTCGACGAGCACCTCGACGTGGACGTCGCGAGCGACTTCCAGCGACTCGTCCGGGACCTCGAGGCGATGGACCGGGCGCACCCGGACTTCCCGCGGCATACTGCCGCCTTCCTCGCCGCGCGCTCCGCGGCATCTCCCTGACCCTTCCCCGGCCATGGCCGAAGCGCATCGATTCGTCCCCTACGACCTTCCGCGACACGAACCGGAGGAGATGCTCGCGCGAGCGCGTGCGCTCTACGAGGAGCTCCTCGAGCGCCGCAGCGTGCGCGACTTCGCTCCGGACCCGCTGCCCGACGGCGTCCTGGAGGAGTGCGTGCGCGCAGCCGGCCTGGCGCCCTCGGGAGCGAACCGCCAGCCCTGGTCCTTCGTCCTGGTGACGGATCCGGAGCTCAAGCGTCGGATCCGCGTCGCAGCGGAGAAGGAGGAGCGCGAGCTGTACGAGCGCCGCATCACGGACGAGTGGCGCGAGGCGCTCGAGCCTCTGGGCACGAACTGGGAGAAGCCCTACCTGGAGACCGTGCCCGCGCTGGTCGTCCTGTTCCGCCACACCTACGAGCTGGAGGAGGGACGCAAGCGCACGAACTACTACACGCAGGAGTCGGTCGGGATCGCGCTCGGCTTCTTCATCGTCGCGCTGCACCGCGCCGGGCTCGCGACCCTGACCCACACGCCCTCGCCGATGGGCTTCCTGGGCGACCTCCTGGGGCGTCCGAAGAACGAGAAGGCGTTCGTGCTCCTGCCGGTCGGCTTCCCCGCCGCCGACTGCGAGGTCCCCGACATCACCAAGAAGCCGCTCGAGGAGATCCTGATCCGCGCGGAGGGGGCTCCGGCGGACGGCGCGCGCTCCTGAGAGCCTGCGTCCCGGGCGGGCGGGCCGCGTCAGGAGGGCCGATCGAGCTTGACCGCGGTTCCGTAGACCAGCACCTCGGCCGCGCCCTTCGCGATCTCGCTCGAGGTGAAGCGGATGCCGACGATCGCGTCGGCGCCCAGCGTCCGCGCCTGGGCGACCATGCGGTCGAGCGCCTGCTCGCGGGACTCGGCGAGCAGCTTGGTGTACTCCTCCAGCTCCCCGCCGACGATGTTCTTGAACAGCGCGAGCACGTCCTTGCCGAGGTGCCGCGCCCGCACCGCGCTGCCGCGCACGATGCCGAGCGTGCTCGTCTGGGAGCGGCCGGGGACCGACTCCGAGGTGACCATGATCATCGCTGGACCTCCGTGTACGGGTCGTGGGGCAGGGTCCGCAGCCGCGCGCGGAAGATCAACAGGAAGACGAACAGGAGGCCGAGGAGGAACAGCGCGACGAAGACCTTCGGGAGGAGCTCCAGGTCGCCCGTGAGCAGGCGGTAGAGGCCCCACCCGATCAGGCCGACCACGCCCAGAGCGGAGGCCAGGAGTCCGAGGGACTTGCCGCCACCGTGCAGCGTCTCGGCCTCGAGGCGCTGCCACTCGAAGTCCTTCGGCTCGGCCGGCGTGATCTGCCGTGCCATCACCCCGAGGCGCGAGAGCTCGGCCACCTCGCGCAGCAGCGCCGGCTCGCTGCCCAGGCGGGCCTCGAAGCTCGCACGGTCCTCGCCGGAGAGCTCGCCGTCGACGTAGGCCATCGCGAGGAGCTCGTCGCGGGTGGGCTCGCGGGTGCTCATGCCTGCTGCTCCTTCCCGGAGGCGGACTCGGGGACCGCGTAGTCCGACAGAGCGTCCTCGAGGTGAGGGGCCAAGAGATCGCGCAGCCGGCGGCGCGCGTGGAAGAGCCTCGACATCACGGTTCCTTCGGGAATGTCCAGTGCGTGAGCGATCTCCTTGTAGGAGAGCTCGTCGAAGTGGCGCAGCGAGAGCATCTCGCGATCCCGCGCGGAGAGCAGCTCGAACGCGCGCCAGAAGACCTCCTTCGCCTCGGCCTGCTCCGCACCTTCGAAGGGAGCGGGGGCGTCGCCCTCGATCTCCCATTCGTGCTCCTCGCCGTCGCGCTCGGAGACCAGTGACTGACGCTTGACCCTCCGGTGCTTGCGCAGGAACGAGTAGCAGGTGTTGCGCAGGATGCGGTGGAACCAGGGCAGGAACGGCTCGCCGTCGCGGTAGGTCTCGCGGGCGCGGTAGGTCTTGAGCAGCGCCTCCTGGGCGAGCTCGAGCGCGTCGTCGCGGGACCCGACCAGGGACGCGGCGATGCGAAAGGCGCGCCCGCGCACCGTCCGGGTCAGACGGTCGAAGGCGTCGTCGTCGCCGCGCTTGGTCGCGGTCATGAGCTCCGTGGCCAGGGTTTCCACCGGGTCGGCGTACCGGCCGTCCTCCTGTGCCTTCGGCTCGGTTCGATTTTCTTTGGGGGGAGGTTGGCTCACGAGGCGGAACTCGCTTCCCGGCCCGCGGCCTGGACCAGGACGTGCTCGGCGGCGCGTCGGGCCGCGCCGGGCGGGCCCAGGCGCCGGGCGGTCTCGGCCAGACGGGCGCGGAGGCTCTGGCGTTCGGAGGCGTCGTTGTACCAACGGGAGAGCAGCCCGGCGACGTCCCGGACCGGCCCGTCTCCGAAGTAGGGGAACTCCGGCAGGACCTCCTCACCGGCGATCAGGTTCGGGGAGCTGAACCAGGGGACGCTCAGCATCCGGCTCTGGACGGCGTGGGCGAGTCGGCTCGGGGCGCGGTAGGTCACGACCGTCGGCAAGTGGTGGTGCAGGAGGTCGAGGAGCACCGTGCCGGACACGGCCAGGGCGACGCGCGCGCGGGCGAGCTCCTCGTGCAGGGCGCCGGAGGCGACGCGCACGTCGCGCGCCCCGGCCTCGGTCAGGAGCTCCTCGATCTCCGCGCAGAGCTCCGTGCGCGCGTGCGGGATCACGACCTCGAGGTCCGGCTGCTCCTCGCGCAGGGCCGCGACCACCCGCAGGAAGAACGGAAGGTTGCCGCGGATCACGCTGCGTCGGCTCCCGGGGAGGAGGCACAGCGTGGAGCGTCCGTCGTCGTCCGGTGCGGGGGTCCCCTGCAGGACGTCCAGCTGCGGATGCCCGACGTGCGCGTGCGGGACCCCGTGCGCCCCGAACCAGGCGGGTTCGAAGGGCAGGATGGTGAGCGCGCGGTCGACGGCCCGGCGATAGGCCTTCACGCGCCACGGTGCCCAGCCCCAGTACTGCGGCGTGACGTAGTGCACGACCGCACGGCCGTAGCGCTTCGCCAGGCGCGCGAGGGGGACGTGCAGGGCCGGCGAGTCGACCGGAGCCACGACGTCCACGGGCGTCTCCCGCAGCCTCTCCGCGGCGTCCTCCAGCATGCGCATGTAGAACGCGAGGGAGGGCAGCACGTCGAGTCCCATGGCCGCGCGGTCGACCGGGTTGCCGAGCAGCTCGACGCCCTCCGCGGCGAGTCGCTCGCCGCCCAGGCCGCAAAACGCGGGAGGGGGGCCGCCCCAGTCGGCCGCGGTCTCGCGCAGCGCGCGCACGAGCCGCACGGCGTGGGCCTCGCCGGAGGGTTCGGCGCAGGAG
>CAZDYS010000454.1:0-3787 GCA_964509445.1 uncultured Planctomycetaceae bacterium | reverse complement strand
GTCGGCCGGATCCGGGTGATCGGCGTCGAGCCCGGCCACTCCCCCTCCTCCCCGCGGTCCTTCCGGCGCGGCGAGGAGCTCGCGCGCTTCGAGATGGGGTCCACGGTCGTCCTCGTGCTCCCCCGCGGCTCCTTCGACCCGCTGCCGGAGCGCCGCCTCGGGGACAAGCTGCGCCTCGGCGATGTGCTCGGGACCCGGACCGACGCGCCGGCCTCGGAGACGGCTGCCCCGTGAGCGACGGGGACGCCTCGGGCGCCCTGACGCCCAAGGAGCGCCGGCTGGTCCGCCTGACGCTGGCGGTCTGCACCGGCGACTGGGACGCGTTGCGCGCGCTGCGCGCCGAGGCTCCGGACGGCGAGCCCGATCGCGAGTGGCGCGAGGCCGTGCTCCAGTCCCACCTCTTCGCCGGGTTCCCGCGCGTGGTCGAGGCCTGCGAGGTGCTCGCGGCCGCGGGCGGACTGGGCGCGCTCTCGGAGGACGAGGTTCGCGAGCGCGACCGCGACGAGATCCGCGGCTCGGGGCGCGCGCTCTTCGACCGCATCTACGCCCGCCGCGCCGAGACCGTGCGCGGCGTCCTGACGGACTACCACCCGACGCTCGAGCGCTGGATCGAGGAGCACGCCTACGGGCGCGTGCTCGCGCGACCGGGGCTCGGCGCCGCCCAGCGGGAGCTCGGTGCCGTGGCGGCCCTGGCCGCCCTGGACCAGGACCGACAGCTCGCGTCCCACGTCCGCGGCGCGGTCCACTGCGGGGCCTCCGAGGACGCCGTGCGCGCCGTCCTCGACGAGGTCGCCGACTTCGCGACCGAGGACACGACCCGCCGCGCGCGGCGTGTGGTCGATCGCTTCCTGACGGGCGACCGGTCCGAACGGAGCTAGCGGGCGCGCCGGCCGGTCTCGAGCACGATGCTCGACAGCCGCACCTGCTCCCAGGAGCGCACCTCGATCGTCGGGTTGGCCCCGCGCGGGGACCGCATGCGGCCTCCGGCGAGCCTCTCGCCGTCGAAGTCGATCGTGTAGCGCCCCGAGTCGCGGTTGCCGCGGATGCGCAACCGGTGCCGCGCGCCGCTCCGGACGAGCTCGGCGCGCTCGCCCTCTCCGGCCCGCACCTCCTCGAGGAGCTCCGCGAGCGTCCCGGTCCCGACCAGGTGGCGCGGCACGGGATCCTTGCCCGGCATGCCGGCCCCGGTGAGCGCGACGTGGAACCCCGCGGCCGTGACGACGAGCAGCTTCGGCGGTCCCGCGGGCTGCTCGAACTCCACGGTCACGTCGAAGACGCTCGGCTCGAGCGGCGGGTCGAGGCGCAGGAGCGGGCCGCGCTGCAGGCGAAACTCCTCCCAGGTCGCGGTCTCGCTCTCCTGGACCCAGCCCAGGTTGTCGAAGATCCACTCGCCCTGCTGCCAGGGCCCGACGCGCTCCGTCCCGAACTCGTACTCGAGCCGGGCGCGCCGCGAACGCGGGTAGCTGAGTCGGGTGGGCGCGAAGTCCCGCTCCAGGATCTCCTCGACCGAGCGCGGCGGCGCGGGCTGCAGACGATCGCGGAGCGTCGCCAGCGCCTCGCTCTCCTCCGCGACCTCGGACACGTCCGCGTAGCTGGAGAGCAACAGGTCGATCTGCCGGACGACCTTGTCCGGCGCGCTGCCGTGCATGCGCTCGTCGAACGCGCTGGCGAGGAGGTCCAGCGCCTCCTCGCGCCGCTGCTGGTCGAGCCCGAGGCGCTCCTCGAGCGCGGTGAACACGCGGTCCTGCAGGTCCTCGCGAACCGCCGCCAGGGCGCCCTCGTCGTCGAGGTCGCGGTGCAGCGTGTCGCGCGCGGCGCCGTACTCGCCCTCGTGGAAGAGGAAGACGGCGAGCCCGAGTCGCTGGTCGTCCCCGAGCGCCTCGGTGTTCCGCCCGTCGCCCGGGAGCCCGGCCAACAGGAGCACCTGGTCGTCGTCGAGGCCGGCGAAGGTCACCGGCCGCTCCCGTCCTTCGATGCGGAAGCCGCCCTCCGCGAGAGGGTCGGGACCGGCGTCCACGCGCCGGTTCTGGAACCAGATGTCGTCGACGCGCAGCTCCGGGAGCCGGCGCCCGTCGAGCTCTCGCACGTGCTCCGCCGCCGCCCGCAGGACGTCCAGCGCCAGCTCGGCCTCGCGCTGCCGACGCATCGCGATCCGCGCGAGGTCCTTGCGCCAGCTCCCCTCCCCGTCGCGCGCCGCGACCTCGAGACCGCGCTGCAGCTCGCCCCACAGGTCCGCGATCGAGGCGTAGTCCCGCTCGCGCCAGAGCGGCGCCGTGAGGCGCTCGGTCTCCTCGAAGTCGGACCAGGCGTCCTGCTCGAGGAGCTCGCGTTCGCGGGCGAGGAGCTCCGCGCGACGGCGGTCCAGGACGTCCAGGCAGGTGACGGCGACGCCCGGCACGTCGATCGGCATCTGGGCGCGCGTGAGCCCTGACTGCTCCAGCTCCAGCTCGAAGCCGGACTCGAGTGCCTCCGCGGCGCGGATCCGCGGGCGCGCGCGCTCGAGCTCCGCCAGGAGCGTGGTGGCACGCGTCCCGAGGCGGTTGACGAGCCGCGCATCGATCGTGCGCCACTGCAGGCGCACGCCGTCGCGCTCGTGCTGCAGCGCCGCGCGCGCGCTGTCCTCCAGCGCGATCCGGAGATCCTCCGGGGGGAGCCGCGTGTCGCTCAGGCCGTTCGCCTCGAGGATCGCGGAGTCGTCGACCTGCAGGCGCTGCAGGGCGGAACGCCACTCCTGCCGCTGCACGTGCCGACCCACCTGCTCACGGACGCGACCGCACCAGGCCTCGAGCGACTTGCGCAGCTCGCCGACCGCGGCGGAGATCGCGCTGGTGAGGCGCTGCTCCTCCCGAGCGGTCCAGCGCTCGATGCTCACGCCCTGCTCCTCGAGCTCGGCGACGCGATAGCCGGTGCGCGCGAACACGTCCGCCGGGAAGTCCTCCGCGAGGAGCGCTCGCGCGCCGGAGTAGTCCGCCCGCCGGAGCGCGCGCTCGATCGCCCCGGTGGTCTGGTCGCGCGCCGCCAGGACCTCGTTCCGCAGGCGGTTGGTCAGCTCGCGCTGCACCTCCTCGAGGCGCGGCCGGTGCTCCGGCGGCAGCGTCTCCGCCAGGTCCGCGAGCTCGCTCCGGTGCTGGGCGAGGCCGGCCGGATCCCGCGCGGAGCGAGCCCACAGAGCCTCCAGCGGCCCGTAGGGCTCGAGCACCGCCTCCGGGGCCGGCTCGTTCGCGGCGCGCATCCCGAACGGGTCGAAGTGGAAGAGCGCGGCCCCCACGACGAGCACGGAGACGCCGGCGGCGATCCAGGCGCGCCGCCCCGCGCCCGTGCGCTGGACCGGGTCCAGCGTGCGCCGCAGGACCTTCGGCGCCCGTCGCTCACGCACGCGCTCCAGATCGAGCAGCAGCTCGCGAGGCGTCTGGTAGCGTCCCTCCGGCTCGTGCGTCAGGCACTTGCGGATGACGAGCGCGAGCCCCTTCGAGAGGCCCGGCTCGAGCTCACGCGGGTCCGGGACGCGCTGGTAGAGGAGCGCCGACAGGATCTCCGCCGCGCTGTTCCCGGAGAACGGCGGGCGACCGCAGACGGAGTGGTAGAGCGTCGCGCCCAGCGACCAGATGTCCGAGCGCACGTCGGCCGACGAGGAGTCGACCGCCTGCTCCGGACTGATGTAGTGCGGCGTGCCGAGCGTGCCGCCCTGGCCGGTGATGCTCGGGTCCTGCTCGACGAAGGCGAGACCGAGGTCCGCGAGCCGCGCGCCGCCGGCAGGCGAAGTCGACCCGCCGTGGTTGCGCCGACG
>CAZDYS010000453.1:0-3789 GCA_964509445.1 uncultured Planctomycetaceae bacterium | reverse complement strand
CGAGCGGCACGCGGTAGGTCGGCGCGCTGCAGCCGTCGATCCCCGGGACCAGGTCGTCCACCGAAGCGCCGGTCAGGGCAGCCAGGGCGTCGCGCACCAGCGTCTGTCCGGCGCTCGTGGGCGCGAGGTAGTCCTGGGGCGCGACGTCCAGGTGTCGCGCGAGCGCGAGGAACCCGGCGTGCTTGCCCGAGCAGTTGTTGTGCGGCGCGCTCGGCTTCTCGCCAGCCGCCGTCAGCGCGCGGCGCACGGCCGGGTCGTTCGGCGGGTGCACCCCGCACAGGAGGTGCTCGGGTCCGAAGCCGAGGCGCTCGAGCGTCGCCCCCACGCGCTCGGTGTGGCAGGCCTCCCCGGAGTGCGACGCGAGCGCCAGCGCGAGCTCCGCGTCGTCGAAGCCGAAGCGCTCGGCGGCGCCGGTCTCGCACAGGGGCAGAGCCTGGATCGACTTGATCGAGCTGCGCACGAAGTAGGGCTCCCGCCAGGCTCCTTCGCCCTCGAGCACGGTGCCGGAGGAGTCCACCAGGCACCAGGCCCCGCGGTGGACGGACTCGACGACGCCGGCGCGCAGCACGCGCACGACGACCGGATTGTGCGGGTAGCCGCCCGCCTCCTGGGTCTCGGAGCTCATCCCCACAGCCTAACCCTGGTCGGTCCGGGCGGCGATCGTGCCCACGGTTGCTAGGCTCGTCCCGATGGCCTCGAAACGGAGCGCGTGGCAACGACACCTCGCCTGGGCGACGCCCCTCGGGATGCTGGCGGCGATCGGGCTGGCGCTGAAGCTGGCGCTCGATCCCCCGGAGAACCTGACCGGCGTGGTGCTGGGCGGCCTGGGCGCCGCGATGCTCCTGTGGATCGTGGTCTCCGTGCTGTGGCCCGCGCGCGCCGACCGCCGCTGTCCTGCTTGCGGCAAGGACGGGATCGTCCGCATCGACGAGGACGAGGTGGTGGGCATCGAGTGCACGGAGTGCGGCTACCGGGACGAGGAGGTCAGCGCCTGGTTCCTGGCGGAGGAGGAGGGGCCGCTGGAGGAGATCGTGCTGCGGGACCGCAAGCGGCGACGCTCCTCCGTGGACAGCGCGCGCGGCGAGGACTAGAAGGGAGGCCGAGGGAGAGGAGCCCCTCGACCGGAATGACCACCGACGACCCGATGATCGACGTCACGCTGGGACGCATCGTCCTGCGCGACCGCTCGGATCACCAGTACATCTACCTGCGCGAGGCCAGCGCGACGGACACGCCCCGCGGCTTCCCGATCGTGATCGGGAGCAGCGAGGCGTCGGAGATCCATCGCGTGGTGCACGGCGAGGAGATGCAGCGGCCGCTCACCCACCAGCTCGCCTACGCCGCGATCCAGGCGCTCGGCGCGTCGCTGCGCTCGGTCGACATCGTCGACCTCCGTCAGAACACCTTCTTCGCGCAGCTGGTGCTGCAGCAGACGGACGGGGAGGCGGTCACGATCGTGGACGCGCGTCCCAGCGACGCGATCGCGCTGGCGCTGCGCGCGCGCTGTCGCATCCGCGTGGCGGAGTCCGTGCTCGAACGCGCGAGCGTCCCCGAGGCCTGAGCCTCAGCGGTCGGCTTCCGCCTCGGTGCGCTCGATCAGCGCGGCGAGCTGGTCCGCCAGCGGACTCTCGAGCTCGCGCAGGACGGCGAGCTGCCCCTTCGCGGAGCGCAGCTGTCGCGTCACGAGGTACGCGATCGCGAGGTTGAAGCGCGTGTCCTCGTGCTCGGGCTCGAGCTCGGCGGCGCGCAGGTAGGCGGCGATCGCCTCGTGCGGCTGCTCCGTGCGTTGCAGGAGCAGGCCGAGGTCGAAGCGCGCCTGGAACAGGTCCGGGTCCTCCTCGAGCGCGCTGCGCAGCGTGGCGATCGCGGCCTCGATCCGGCCCTGCCGCGCCTGGTCGCGCGCGAAGTCGTGCAGCATCTCGGCGCGCGAGCGCTGGCGGACCTCGATCGCGCCGCGCGCGTACTCCGTCGCGACCTCCGGCAGGCCGCGCGCGGCCAGCTTGCCGCGGAAGTGCTCCAGGTCGCGGCCCGGGCGCAGGTACCAGCGGCCGTCGAAGGGCGTCGCCGCGTCGAGCTGCGCCGCGTCGTCAAGGTCGACCAGCTGCAGGTCGCGCAGCAGCTCGTCCGGCTCGATCGGGCCGCGGTAGACCGCACGCAGCTGGCCGCCCGGGTCGATCAGGAAGCTGGTCGGCAGCACCATCGGCTCGTAGGTGTCGAACAGGACGCCGTGCAGCGCGTCGAGCGTCTCGAGCGTCGCCTGCGTCGCGGACGCCCAGGCGTAGGGCCAGCCGACGGACTCGAGCCGCGCGCCGGCGGCCGCGAGGTCCTCGTCGACGCTGAGCGCGAGGAACGCGACGCCGGCCGCGTCGAGGTCCTCGGAGCGAGCCGTGAAGGCGCGCAGCTCGCGCACGCAGGGCGCGCAGCCTGCGGACCACAGGTTCAGGAGCACCGGTCGCCCCGTTCCGGTCCCCTGTCCACCGGGACGCACGCCGAACAGCGGCACGGCGGCTCCCGGCTGCGCGGAGGCATCCGGCGGCGCGATGGTCAGCTCGGGCAGCGGCACGGGTGTCGCGAGGACCATGCGCAGCTCGAGCTCGTCGGGCGCAGGCGCCTCGATGGCGGGGAGCGAGAGCGGCGTGGACGGCAGGTCCAGGCGCGTCGCCCGCCCGCTGTCCTGCACGACCTCCCAGAGCTCTCCGGGAGCGAGCCCCTCGATGCGCTCGCTCGCTCCGCCGGGCCAGTGCACCCGCACCTCCTCGAGCTCTTCCTCGCCCACCTGGAGGTGCACCCAGGTCGAGGACTGCGCGAGGTAGCCCTCCCCCGCGCGCACGCCCCGGACGAGCGGTTCGCGACCGTTCGCGAAGCGGACCACGACGCGCGCTCCGATCGCGAGCCGGTTGCAGCGCGTGCCGCGCAGGCGCAGCACGATCACGCCGCGCCGGCGATCCTCTTCCGAGCGGCTCTCGTTCCGCGTGACGCGTACGCGCGGGGTGTCGCGCGAGGTCGCCACGAGGTCGAGGTCGCCGTCCAGGTCCAGGTCGATCGTCGCGAGCGCACGCCCGTCGCAGACCTGACCGAAGCCGGAGAGGTGGGAGACGTCGGCGAAGCTCCGCTCTCCGAGGTTGAGGTAGACGGTGTTGCGCTCGTTGCCGCTCCAGGAGTGCCCCGAGCGCATCAGCCGGTTGATCGCACTCCAGCCGAGGACGTAGGCGTCGCCGCCCTCCTCCAGCGAGTCGTCCGTAGGAGACTGCGACACGACCTGCCGCCAGAAGAAGCTTCACAAGTCGGGCCGCGAGCCGACCGTCAGGAAGCCGTTCGGAGAAAACACGTCCAGCCGGCCGTCCGTGTCGAAGTCGCAGAAGCGCGCGCCCCAGGCCCAGCGGCCCATCGTCACGCCGGCCTCCTCGCTCACGTCGCGGAAGGTGCCGTCGCCCTGGTTCTCGAACAGGGTGTTCCCGCGCGCATGACGTCGGAAGGAGCCGACGTGCTCGTCCGAGGCTCCGTCGCGGAACCGGCGCTGGTAGGCCACGCGGTTGCCGGCGGAGGAGTACATGTTGCTCACGTACAGGTCGAAGTCCCCGTCCGCGTCCACGTCGCCCCAGGACACGCCCATGCCGGCGGACAGGTCTTCGACGCCCGCCTCGGCGGCGACGTCGCGGAAGGTCCCGCCGTCGTTGCGATAGAGGTTGTTGCGCCCGAAGTCGTTCGCGACGTACAGGTCGAGGTCGCCGTCGCCGTCGTAGTCCTCCCAGGAGGCCGCGAGCGTGAAGCGTCGGAGGAAAGAGTGTA
>CAZDYS010000452.1:0-3790 GCA_964509445.1 uncultured Planctomycetaceae bacterium | reverse complement strand
TCCGACGCCGACCTTGCGCTCGGGACCGAAGCCCGGCCCACCGCGCGGCGTCGAGCCGGTCGTGTTGAGGCTGGCCGTGCCCCCGGCGCCACCGCCCGGTCCGCCCACGCCGCCGGGCTCCGGCAGCTGTCCCGTGTTGAGCGTCGCGACGTCACGCCCGCGGAACCCGGAGAGGTCCACGGTCCCGTCGATGCGCACCTCGCCGGTGGCGCACAGGTCGAACGGGTTCGGACCGATCACCCGCAGGCGCGCGCCGGCCTCGACGAAGAAGCGCCGCACCTCGACCTTGCCGCCCACGGTGTTCTGCACCGTCGTGGGGACACCGTCCGGTCCCCCCACGATCGCCGTGGCGGTCGTGTCGAACACGAAGGTCTCGCCCGCGCGCAGGAACCAGTCGAAGTTGCCGCCCGGGCCGCCGCTGCAGCCCAGGGACTCGACGTCGGCCGTGAGCTGGCCGCCGCCCCAGTGGGCGGCCGGCCCCTCCACGGACGGGTCCTCGAAGGAGCCCGCGCCGCCGAAGTCGAAGTCCTCCAGGAGGGCGTCCGCGAGCACGCTGGGATCGTCGAAGCCCGGGCCGCTCCCGTTCGCCTGGACCGTCAGGTCGCCGGCGAGCTCGAGCGCCGTGAGCGAGGCCTCCCCGACGACGTCCTGGAACCCCGCGGCGACCTGGAGGCGCAGCGGCAGGCCCGCCGGGAGGGGACCGAGCGGCTCGACCTCCACGATCGTGCTGCCGGCGCAGTTCTCGAGCGGCGTGACGCGGGTCTCGAGCAGGGTCCACTCCTCCGAAGACCCAGGCCGAGGCGCGTTCGCGCGGTAGGCGAGGCGCAGGAGGGCGAGGTTGGCGGGCGTCGGGTCGACCTGCTGGTCGAACAAGAGGCGTAGCCGCACGCGCGTCGCTGGATCGCTGTAGAGGTTTCGCGGCAGGCGCGCCGAGCCGGCCTCGAGGCCGTAGCTGGCGGTCGCCGCGTCGTACTCGAGATAGACGCGCTCGTCCTCACCGATCAGGAAGTGCGTCGCGTCGCGTCGGTCGTCGCCGGCCGTCCGCACGACGGGCGCGGCCGGTCCCGGCCGCTCGTCCAGGAACGCGACCGCGGGATCGCTGAAGAAGGGCGAGCGCACGCTGGTGGTGAAGCTCGTCCTCAGGCCGATTCCGTTCGACGACTGCAGCACCGCTCCCGCCCCGGCATCGAGCCCTTCGATCCGCAGCGTGTACAGGAAGCCGCCGGGCTCCAGCCCTCCGTCCTCGAGCGTGTCCGCGCGAGGACAGCGCGGCCGGAACACGAGGCGGGCCTCGTCCACGGTCTCCGCGATCCCGTCGCCGTTCCGATCGACGCGCGCGTGCTCCCAGGTGCCGACCGCCGGGAACCCACCCGCGCTCTCGAAGCGGACCGTGCCGCTGGACAGCGTCGTCAGGTCCACGGGCTGCGTGCACTGGAGCTCGAGCGTGCCGTTCAGGTGCAGCGTGCCCTCCTCGGGGATCGAGGCGGACAGCACGCGGAACTCGAGGTTCGAGCCGGACGGGGTCGTCGTCGCTCCACCGCCGCTGCTGCAGGCGGCGAGGGGCACGGCCAGGGAGAGAGCGAGGGCGAGGCAGGGGGACGGGCGGAGCATGGGCGACCCTCCGGTGGGGGTTGGCGAGGCGTGCGAGCGGGGTGGCCGAGAGCTGGCCGGGTCCTTCGCGTCGGCATCCCCCCTGCGAGAACGCGAGGCTCGAGGCAGCACGAGCCCTGCGGCGCGTCGGGAGAGCGCGGGTTCCTGCAGGGGAAGCCGCCCGCGGGAGGATCGGCGGAAGGTCGGCGAAGGTCGACGCCCCGGCGCGGGGCCTCTCGACCACGCCACCGCTAGCGTCCGCCCGCGCTCGGGGAACAGCTTAAGGGCGTTTTCGCCCGCCCGCGACGCCGCGACCGCTCAGGCGGCCCGGAGAGCGGCCTGGGCCGCCGCCAGGCGCGCGATCGGCACCCGGAACGGCGAGCAGCTCACGTAGGCCAGGCCGAGCTCGTGGCAGAAGGCCACGGAGCTCGGGTCCCCGCCGTGCTCACCGCAGATGCCCAGCTTGATGTCCGCCCGGGTCTCGCGTCCGTCGTCCACGGCGAGCCTCATCAGGCGCCCGACGCCTTCGCGATCCAGCCGCTCGAACGGGTCCGCCTCGAAGATCTCCTGCTCGACGTAGGCCGGGATGAACTTGCCCGCGTCGTCGCGGCTGATTCCGAAGGCGGTCTGCGTGAGGTCGTTCGTCCCGAAGGAGAAGAAGTCGGCGTGCTGCGCGATGTCCGCCGCCGTCAGCGCGGCCCGCGGCAGCTCGATCATCGTTCCCAGGAGGTAGGGGACGCGGCAGCCCTTCTTCGCGAAGACCTCCTCCGCCGTCGCGCGCACCTCCTCGGCCTGGAGCGCGAGCTCCCGAGCGGTCCCGACCAGCGGGATCATGACCTCCGGGCGAGGCGTCTCCCCGGAGCGCTTCGCCACGTTGCAGGCGGCCTCGAAGATCGCGCGCGTCTGCATGCGGGTGATCTCCGGGTAGGCGATGCCGAGGCGACAGCCGCGATGCCCGAGCATCGGGTTCAGCTCCTGCAGGGACGCGACCTTGGCGCGCAGGCGCGCGACTGGAACGCCGAGCTGCTTGGCGAGCGACCGCACGTCCTTCTCGCAGTGGGGGAGGAACTCGTGCAGCGGCGGATCCAGCGTCCGGATCGTCACCGGGCGGGAGCCCATCGCGCGGAAGATGCGCTCGAAGTCCTTGCGCTGGAGCGGCAGGAGCTTCGCGAGCGCGCGCTCCCGATCCGAGCAGGACTCCGCCAGGATCATCTCGCGCATCGCGCCGATCTTCTCGCCCTCGAAGAACATGTGCTCGGTGCGGCAGAGCCCCACGCCCTCGGCGCCGAAGGCGATCGCGGTCTTGCACTGGTCCGGCTGGTCCGCGTTCGTCCGCACGTCGAGCACGCGCGCGTCGTCGGCCCAGCGCATCAGCTGGGCGTAGGCCTCGTAGGCGGCGCTCGGCTTGCGCTTGCGCTTCGCGCCGAACAGCTCCCGCAGCACCTCGGACGGGCGCGTCTGGAGCGACCCTGCGATCACCTCGCCGGTGGAGCCGTCGAGGCTCAGCCAGTCGCCCTCGCGGAAGGTGCGGCCCTCGATCGTCATGCGCCGCTTCGCGTAGTCGATGTGCAGCGCTCCGGCTCCGGCCACGCAGATCTTGCCCATCTGCCGCGCCACCAGAGCGGCGTGGCTCGTCATCCCGCCGCGGGCGGTCAGGATGCCGCGGGCCGCCTGCATGCCGCGGATGTCCTCGGGCGAGGTCTCGATCCGCACCAGGAGGACGGGCTCCCCGCTGGCCGCGAGAGCTTCCGCGCGGTCCGCCGAGAACACGATGCGGCCCGTGGCCGCGCCGGGGCCGGCGTTGAGCCCGCAGGTCAGGACGCGACCGTCGGCCGCGGCCGCGCTCTTCTCGGCCGGGTCGAAGACCGGCTGCAGGAGCTGGTTCAGCGCTTCCGGGTCGACGCGCAGGAGCGCCTCCTCGCGCGTGATTCGTCGCTCCTTGACCATGTCCACGGCGATGCGCACGGCGGCGAACCCCGTGCGCTTCCCCACGCGACACTGGAGCATGTAGAGCTTGCCGTCCTCGATCGTGAACTCGAGGTCCTGCATGTCGCGGTAGTGGCGCTCGAGCTTCTTCTGGATGCGCTGAAGCTCGCGCCAGGCCTTCGGCGAGCTCTGCGCCAGCTCCTCGATGGGCATCGGCGTGCGAATGCCCGCGACGACGTCCTCGCCCTGGGCGTTCATCAGGTACTCGCCGTAG
>CAZDYS010000451.1:0-3795 GCA_964509445.1 uncultured Planctomycetaceae bacterium | reverse complement strand
GCGTCCGCGAAGCCGATGGACCGGCTGCTGTGCGGCGACGTCGGCTTCGGGAAGACCGAGGTCGCGGTGCGGGCGGCGGTCCGCGTCGTGTCCGGCGGCGGACAGGTCGCGGTCCTCGTGCCGACGACCGTCCTGGCCCAGCAGCACTACCAGACCTTCGCCGAGCGCCTGGCGGACTTTCCCGTCACGGTCGAGGTGCTGTCCCGCTACGTGACGCCGAAGAAGCAGAAGGACGTGATCGCGCGCGGCACGCACGGCGAGGTCGACATCCTCGTCGGCCCGCACCGCCTCCTATCGCAGGACGTGACGCTGCCGCAGCCCGGGCTGCTGGTGATCGACGAGGAGCAGCGCTTCGGCGTGACGCACAAGGAGCACTTCAAGGCCATGCGCGCCGAGCTGGACGTGCTCACCCTGTCCGCGACGCCGATCCCGCGCACGCTGCACATGTCGCTGTCCGGCCTGCGCGACATCTCCGCGCTCACGGAGCCGCCGGAGGGTCGTCAGGAGATCGAGACGCAGCTCGCCTCCACGCTCGACACCGAGCGCATCCGCCAGGCGCTCCTGCGCGAGAAGAACCGCGGCGGCCAGGTCTTCTTCCTGCACAACCGCGTGCACTCGATCGAACAGCGCGCGCGCGAGCTCATGGCGCTCGTCCCCGAGTGCACCTACGCGATCGGGCACGGGCAGATGGGCGGACGCGAGCTCGAGAAGGTCATGCGCACGTTCCAGGAGGGACACGCCGACGTGCTGGTCGCGACGACGATCGTCGAGAACGGCGTCGACATCCCGGCCGCGGGCACGATCCTGATCGACGAGGCCGATCACTACGGTCTCAGCGAGCTGCACCAGCTGCGCGGCCGCGTCGGGCGCGGGAGCCACAAGGCCTACTGCTACCTCCTGATCGACCACACGCGGCCGATGAAGGAGATCGCGCGCGAGCGGCTGAAGGCGATCGAGGAGCTCACGCAGCTCGGCGCCGGCTTCCAGATCTCGATGAAGGACCTCGAGATCCGCGGCGCGGGCAACATCCTCGGCCCGGAGCAGTCCGGCCACATCGCGGCGATCGGCTACGACATGTACTGCCGGCTCCTGACGCAGACCGTCGACCGGCTCCGCGCCGCCCAGGACCAGGACATCGCGCCCGAGGACCTGTGGGCCGACATCCCCGCGGAGGTCACGGCCGACCTGGAGAGCGCGGCGGTCGAGATCGAGCTCGGCTGCAACGCGTTCCTGCCGGACACCTGGATCGAGGACCCGAACGAGCGGCTCGAGCTCCTGCGGCGCCTGAACACGATCGACACGGCGGAGGACGCGGAGGGCACGCTGGCCATGCTGCGGGACCGCTACGGCCGCGTGCCGGACGAGGCCGAGGCCCTGGTCCGCCAGTTCGAGCTGCGGGCGGTGCTGTCGGCGGTGGGCATCCGGCGGCTCGCCTGGCGCGACGACACTTATCTGCTGGAGTATGGCGACCGGCTGCTCCTGGAGGAGGCGCTGGCGGGCAAGGACCTCGAGCTGCGGCCCCTGGGGGCCGGCCGCGCCCTGCTGGTGATCCCGCGCGAGCACCGCGCGCCCGAGAACGCGGCCCACTGGATCCACACGCTCTTGAAGCCGGCCCACGAGCCGCCGAGAATCGAAGCGGCCTCGACGACCTGATGCTTCTCGCCGCCGCTCTCCTCTGGACCGCTCTCGCCCAGGACCCCGTGCCCGCGGGGCCGCCGGCGAGCCCCTCCCCCGCCCCCGCGGTGGCGGAGGACGACTGGATCACGATCAACTTCGTGGCGGTCCAGGCCGGGGACCGGGTCGTGACCCTGCGCGACTACGAGCAGATGGTCGAGCGCGTGGCGAACGCGAACCAGCTGACCCCGGACAACCCGGACTACGTGGTCATGGCCGGCCAGCTGCTGCGCGACGTGTCGATGAGCGAGCTCGAGCCCCAGGCCGGCCGGGACCTCGGCATCGCCCCGGAGCAGGTCGAGCGCATCATCGCGGGCCAGATCGACGAGAGCCGGCGCGAGATCGGCACCGCGGGCCTCGCGGACGTCCTGGCGGAGGACGGTCTGTCGCTCCAGGGCCTGCGGGAGAGCCGCCAGTCCTCGCTCTTCCGCCAGATCTGGCGCCAGGACAACCTGGGCAGCAAGACGCTGCCGCTGCGCCCGCGGCGGGACAACTACGTGCGGCCCGGGGCGATCCGCTCGATCTATCGCTCGAACCGGGACGTGCTCAACCCGCTGGTGATCACCCTGCAGGTGATCCAGGCGCCGCTGGTCTACTACGCCGGGGACGAGGAGGGCGGGCGCCTCTACCTCGAGGAGGCCCGCGTGAAGGCGCTCGAGGGGGCCGACTTCAACCGCCTGGTGCAGGAGTACTCGGTGCTCGGCCAGAGCGAGCAGGGCTTCCTCCCGCCCATCCCGATCGACCAGGTGCGCTTCGCGGAGCTGCGCGAATGGGCCCGGACGGCCCCGGAAGGGGCGATCGGGCCGGTCATGGCGGTCGACGAGGGGGAGAACCGCTCCCTGCTCCTGCCCCGCATGCACGTCCGCGAGGGAGGCGATCCGCCGGTCTACACGGACCCCTCGACCCAGGAGGACCTGCGGCAGCGCGCGGACCGCGTGCGGCGCGAGCAGATCCTGACCTTCGAGCGAGGGCGGCTGATGCAGTCGTCCTTCGTGTGGATCGACCCGAACCTGCGGTTCCTCCTGAACCGCGCTCCGGCCCCGAATCCGGGTTCCTGACCCTCTGAGGGTCGATCCGAGCCCGGCTCGGTAGTCGAGGCGGAGGGCCGCCGCTATACTCCCGCGACTTTCTTCCGAGCGGGTGAACCCGCCGGCCCACCGACCGTTCCCTGTCGGCGACGGAGTCCCGTCGCCCCCGCCGGTCGGGCTCTCCCGCCGGCGCCTCCCATCGACCGCCGGAAGTCGCCCCGGGTTCGACCCCCGCCTCCTCCATGGACTACTCCGAAATCCAGATCGAGAGCTCTCTCCCCAAGCCCTGGGAAGAGGAGCACACCTTCAACGACGTCCTCTACGACTGGATGAACCGGGCCCCGTGGCTCGCCATCTCGGCGGCCGCGCACGTCCTGGCGTACTTCGTCCTGTCGTCGGTCCCGTGGCTGGACTTCAGCGACAAGAAGGGCGCCGAGATCCAGGCGGAGATCCAGACGCCGCCGGAGGAGATCTTCGAGGAGCCCGAGGAGGAGCCGGAAGAGGAGGTCATCGAAGAGGAGATCGAGGAGCCCGTCCTGCGCGACTCCGAGATCACCGAGACCGAGACGGTCGAGGACTTCGACGTCGCCGAGGGCGAGCCGGACTTCACCTCGGACGCGCCGTTCGAGTCGGAGTCGTTCAACAACGTGCTCGGCATCGGGGGCGGCGCCGGCGGCAAGATGGGCGGCCGTGGCGCGGGGCGTGGACGCAAGTCCGGCGGCTCCGGCACCGAGCAGGCGCTGCAGGACGCGCTCCAGTGGCTGAAGGACCACCAGAGTCCGGACGGCTACTGGGACTGCGACAACTTCATGAACAACAACATGGTCGGGGGCACCGACTGTGACGGCCCGGGCAACGCCACGCACGACGTCGGCGTCACCGGTCTGGCGTTGCTCGCGTTCCTCGGCGACGGACACACGACCAACGAGGGCAAGTACAAGGAGGTCGTGAAGCGCGGCATCGCGTGGCTCCGCTCGCAGCAGGACCCGGACTCCGGCCTGATCGGCGAGGACACCAGCCACGACTTCATCTACGACCACGCGATCGCGACGCTCGCGATCTGCGAGTCCTACTACTTCGGCAAGAGCCCGCT
>CAZDYS010000450.1:0-3816 GCA_964509445.1 uncultured Planctomycetaceae bacterium | reverse complement strand
CTGGTTCCGACGGCCGTGTCCGAGCGTTTGTCGCGCAGCGGCACGCCGGCGAGCGGCTGCCCCTCGGCGTCCAGCACCCGGACCGGGAACTCCAGCGCGGCCGCGGCCGCAGCGGGCTCCTCGGTCGCCTCGGTCGCGGGAGCGGTGGGGCGCGGCGGATCGACGCGTGCGGTGGTGCGCTCGTCCTCCCCGGGCGGAGGGGCGGCGGGCGCGAGGTCGGTCGGTGCGTCGGCCTCCTCCTGCTCGGACGTCTCCGGCCCGCGCGGTCCGGCGGCGTTCGGTCCGGCGCGGTCTTCTCCCAGGACGACCCAGGCTCCGAGACAGGCGAGGACGAGGAGGAGCGGGAGGATCCAGAGGGCGGCGCGGCCGCGGCGAGTGCGAGCAGGCATGGGCGTGCGGGAAGGGATTTCGGGCGCTGCCCCGAGTCTAGCGCGGACCGGCCCTCGGCCCGCGGGCGTCCCGGACTCCGCTCCCGCGCGGCGGTTCGGTGCCGCGTCGTCCGGATCGTATGGGCGCCCGGGGTCGCGCTCGGCCGTGACCAGAGACCCTGCACGGCCAGGGCGGAACCCGTGGCCTCCCGCTCACGGCCGGGCCCGAGCGCGCGTAGGGCTGCCTGGAGACCCGCTCCCGCGAGGCGAACAGGGGCCGACCGGACTCCTGGAGGGCCCTCGCGGGGACCGATAGACTCTGGCGGACGAACGGTGCTGCGCGGCGTTCGGTCCGGCGCGGTCTTCTCCCAGGACGACCCAGGCTCCGAGACAGGCGAGGACGAGGAGGAGCGGGAGGATCCAGAGGGCGGCGCGGCCGCGGCGAGTGCGAGCAGGCATGGGCGTGCGGGAAGGGATTTCGGGCGCTGCCCCGAGTCTAGCGCGGACCGGCCCTCGGCCCGCGGGCGTCCCGGACTCCGCTCCCGCGCGGCGGTTCGGTGCCGCGTCGTCCGGATCGTATGGGCGCCCGGGGTCGCGCTCGGCCGTGACCAGAGACCCTGCACGGCCAGGGCGGAACCCGTGGCCTCCCGCTCACGGCCGGGCCCGAGCGCGCGTAGGGCTGCCTGGAGACCCGCTCCCGCGAGGCGAACAGGGGCCGACCGGACTCCTGGAGGGCCCTCGCGGGGACCGATAGACTCTGGCGGACGAACGGTGCTGCGCGGCGTTCGCCTCCTCTTCCCCTGCGCTGCGACCCACTCCGAATGCGCCTTCCCGTCCTCGAATCCGCTTCGTCGTCCCGGCCCCCGGTCCGTCGCGCCTCGCGTGCCGGCAGACTCCTCGGCCTGGTGTTCCTGGGGACGCTCGCGGGCTGCGGGGGAGGAGGCTCGAGCTTCGATCCCTCGAACGCTCCGAACCTCGTCCTGATCTCGATCGACACGATGCGCCCGGACTTCCTGGGCTGCTACGGCTACGAGCGCGACGTGTCGCCGGCGATCGACGCGCTGGCCACCGAGGGCACCGTGTTCGAGGACGTCACGAGCGCCTCGCCGTGGACGCTGCCGTCCCACGCGACCATGCTCACGGGGCAGTACCCGAGCACGCACGGCGTCGAGACCTCCGAACGCGCGCTGACGGAGACGACGATCACGAGCTGGCTGAAGCAGGCCGGCTACCAGACCTTCGCGGTCGCGAACGCGCACAACGTCGGTCACCCGCGCTACGGCCTCCTGGCCGGCTTCGACCCCGACCACGCGGTGTACGTGCCCGAGATCGAGGTGAACGGCGGCCCGATCTTCAACCGCGCCAAGCTGATCCTGCAGCACGGCATGCGCATGCTCGACGCGCGGGACCCGGAGCTGCCGTTCTTCCTGTTCCTGCACTTCTACGACGTGCACACGGACTTCACGCCGGAGGAGCGCTGGCGCCAGGCGTTCGTCGAGCCCTACCAGGGCGACATGAGCACGGTCACCATCGAGATGGTGAAGAAGCGCAACAAGGTGCTGCGCGGTCAGGACGTGTTCCGTCCCGAGGACTTCGCGTTCCTGGAGCAGATGTACGACGCGGAGATCCGCACCTTCGACGAGCGCATGAAGGTGTTCTTCGACTACCTCGAGGCGAAGGGGCTCTCGGACGAGACCGTCGTCTGCATCACCTCCGACCACGGGGAGGAGTACGGCGAACACGGCAGCATCCTGCACGGACGCACGCACTACCAGGAGCTCGTGCGGATCCCCTGGATCCTGCGCGGCCCGGGCGTGCCGGCCGGACAGCGCGTCGAGCGACCCGTGCACCTGGTCGACGTCGTGCCGACCCTCCTGTCGCTCGCCGGCATGCCCGCGCTCCCGGGCGTCGACGGCTACGACGCGACGCTGAGCTGGCGCGATCCGTCGGCGCTCCCGTCGCTGCGCTACCTGTTCAGCGAGGCGGACCACAACAACCTCGTGAACGGCCAGACCCGCAACAACTTCAAGAAGTCGGTGCGGCTGGAGAACTGGGTGCTGCACTACAACCTGGTGACCGGCACCAAGGAGCTGTACGACCTCGAGAAGGACGCGTTCGAGCGCAACGACCTGGCGGCCCAAGAACCGGAGCGCGTGCAGCAGCTGTTCGAGAAGCTCGAGGCCTACATGCAGCGCGAGGGCTCGGCGAAGGACATCGGCGAGGTGTCCGCGGAGGAGCAGGAGAAGCTCGAGGCCCTCGGCTACGGGGGACTCGACGAGTGAAGTCGATCCTCTGCGCGGCGGCCCTCTCCGGGCTCCTCTGGAGCTGCAGCGGGGGAGCGGGCGAGGTCTCGGTCGACCTGACCGACGCGCCGAACCTGATCCTGATCTCGATCGACACCATGCGGCCCGACTACCTCGGCTGCTACGGCTACGACCGCGGCGTGTCGCCGGAGCTGGACGCCTTCGCGGCGGAGGGCACGATCTTCGAGGACGTGACGAGCGCCTCGCCCTGGACGCTGCCGTCGCACACGACGATGTTGACCGGGCAGTATCCGAGCACCCACGGGGTGAAGAGCCACGAGTTCTCGCTGACGGCCGAGAGCCTCGCGACCTGGCTCCAGAAGCTCGGCTACCAGACCATCGGCATCGTCAACTCGCACAACATCGGCGACGCGCGCTACGGGCTGATGCAGGGCTTCGAGATCGGCGAGTGGGTCTACGAGATGGAGCTCGACGAGGAGACCGGCCGCATGATCCCGAGCGTGATCTACAACCGCGCTCCGAAGATCTTCGGGCGCGCGAAGAAGCACCTGAACAAGCGGGATCCCGAGAAGCCGTTCTTCCTGTTCCTGCACTTCTACGACGTGCACACGGACTTCACGCCGTTGCCCCAGTACGAGGCCCAGTACGTCGACCCCTACGACGGGCCGCTCACCTCCGTCACCCAGGACCTGAGCCGTGCGCGGAACCGCATGCTGGTCGGCGAGCTGGAGCTCGAGGACGCGGACGTGCGCTATCTGGAGCAGATGTACGACGCCGAGATCCGCACCTTCGACCAGCGGCTGGGCGGGTTCTTCGACTTCCTCGAGGCGAAGGGGCTGGCGGACTCGACCGTGGTCTGCATCACCTCGGACCACGGCGAGGAGTACAACGAGCACGGCAGCCTCCTGCACGGTCGCACGCACTACCAGGAGCTCGTGCGCATCCCCTGGATCCTGCGCGGTCCGGGCGTCCCGCCGGGACGACGCGTCGACACGCCGGTGCACCTGGTGGACGTCGCTCCGACGCTCTACGCGCTGGCGGGGATCCCGGGCCCGCCGGGCATGGACGGCTACGACGCGAGCCTGACCTGGCGCGCGCCCGAGTCGCTGCCGGGGCTGCGCTACCTCTTCAGCGAGGCGGACCACAACAACCTGGTCCCCGGGGAGGACGGCAAGCCCACGGAC
>CAZDYS010000449.1:0-3825 GCA_964509445.1 uncultured Planctomycetaceae bacterium | reverse complement strand
GAACTACGGCTACATGGCTCCCGTCAAGGCGGCTCTGGACTCGGCCGTGGTGTTCCTCGCGAAGAGCTTCTCGGCCTTCAGCGAGGTGCGCTTCAACGCGGTGCGCGCGGGCCTCCTGAAGACGCAGTCCTCGGCCGGGATCCCGGGCTACCTCGAGAGCTACCTCTACGCCGAGCAGGCGACCCTGCGCGGACGAGGGGTCGCGACGCAGGAGGTCGCCGACACGGTGCTGTTCCTGCTCTCGCCGCGCTCCGCCGGGATCAACGCCAAGGGCGTCGTCGTCGACGCGGGCATGGACGTGAACTACTTCGACCGCGAGCTCGTGCGGCGCGCGACGGCTCTCGAGCCCGGGAGCGACGCGTGATCCTGCACCCCGTCCTCGCACGCGTCCCGCGCGGGCGACACGGACGCGCGGGCGTCGAGGCCAGCCGGGCCCTCGCCCAGCGTGCCCTCGACCACGCCGCGAGCCTGGCGCGACCGGAGGGGGAACGAACCCTGCTGGCGATGGACACCGAGCGCGCCCCGCTCCCCTCCTCCGCCGGCGGCACGACCTGGCACTGGTCCCGCACGAACACGACCGGGCTCGTCGCCGCGCTGGTCTCCTCGGTCCCGGTCGGGATCGACGCCGAGTGGCTCGACCGGCCCCGCATCGAGGCAGCGCTGGAGTACTTCGACGCGAGCGAGCGCGCGCCGCTGGGCCTGGACGAGCGCCGCGGAGTCCTCGCGCTGTGGTGTGCGAAGGAAGCCGTCCTCAAGGAGACGCGCATCGGCATGGCGGGCATGGCGCGCGTGCGGCTCCTCGCCGCCGACGGGGACCGGCTCACGCTCGGCTTCGACCAGGAGCGTCACTGCGTGCGCCTCCTCTGGGAGGGCGAGCACGTGCTCGCGATCTCCAGCGGGTCGACGCATCTCCCCGTGCGGCCGGCCCTCCTGGAGGCAGCGCTGGCATGAGCATCGTGCACGGGACGCTGCCGGGACGGGCGGAGGAGCTGGCGCGCGCGGCCAAGCTCCGCCTGGCGCCGATCGAGGCGGAGTACCCGTTCCAGCCCAACGTGTTCCTGCACGGCTCCGGCCTCGCGCAGCACTACGTCGACGAGGGTCCGCGCGACGGCGAGGTCCTGGTCTTCCTGCACGGGAACCCCACCTGGTCCTTCGCCTGGCGCACCGCGATCCGCCGGCTCTCGACGCGCTATCGCTGCATCGCGGTCGACCACATCGGCTGCGGGCTGTCGGACAAGCCCGCCGATCACCCCTACCGCCTCTCCGGGCACGTCGAGCACGTCGAGGCCCTGCTCGGGCACCTGGACGTCGAGCGCGTGACGCTCGTGCTGCACGACTGGGGCGGCGCAATCGGCATGGGCTACGCGCGTCGCCACCCGGAGCGGGTCGAGCGGCTGGTCCTGATGAACACGGCCGCCTTCCTGTCGGACCGCATGCCGCTGCGCATCGCCGCCTGCCGCGTCCCGGTCTTCGGCCGCCTCGCGGTCCAGGGTCTCAACGCGTTCGCCCGCGCGGCGACGTTCATGGCGGTCGAGCAGCCGCTGCCGCCGCTGGTCAAGCGCGGCTACCTCCTCCCCTACGACTCCTGGAGCGCGCGCATCGCGACGCACCGCTTCGTCGAGGACATCCCGATGAAGCCCGGTCACCCTTCCTACGAGGAGCTCGGCTGGACCGGCCGCGTGCTGGGGCAGTTCGGCGACCGACCGACGCTCCTCGCCTGGGGCATGCGCGACTGGTGCTTCACCCCCCACTTCCTCGCGGAGTGGCAGGAGCGACTCCCCCGGGCGGAGGTCCGTCGGTTCGAGCAGGCCGGGCACTACGTGTTCGAGGACGCGCGCGAGGAGCTCGTCGAGACGGTCGAGGACTTCCTCGCCCGGAACCCGCAGGGCTCGCGCGTCGCGAGCGCGGAGACCGACGGATGACGACGCGCGTCGCCTCGCTCTCCAACGTCTCGATGCACCTGCGCGAGCGCGCGGCCGAGGCCCCCGATCGCGTCGCGGTCCGCAGTGCGGACGGCCGCGAGCTGACCTTCGGCGAGCTGGAGCGTCGCGTCGACGCGGTCGCGCACGGTCTGGGAGAGGCGGGCTTCCGGCGCGGCGACCGCGCGCTCCTGTTCGTCCGGCCCGGCCCCGAGCTGATCCTGATCACCCACGCGCTCTTCCGGGCCGGGATCCGGCCGGTCCTGATCGACCCCGGCATGGGGCGCAAGAGCCTGCTCTCCTGCGTCGAGCGCGTGGCGCCGCGCGGCCTGATCGGCATCCCGCGCGCCCACGTCGCGCGCCTCCTGTTCCCGGCCGCGTTCCGTTCGGTCGAGGTCCACGTCACGGTCGGTCCCCGTCTGGCCTGGGGCGGTCGTTCGCTCGGCAGCCTCGAGCGGCGCGGACGCAAGCGCGGCCCGTTCCCCTTCGTGGAGCACGACGCCGACGAGGAGGCCGCGATCCTGTTCACCTCCGGCAGCACCGGACCGCCGAAGGGCGTGGTCTACCGGCACCGGAACTTCCTCGCACAGCTGGACGATCTCGCGTCGCTGTACGACCTGAAGCCGGGTGAGGTCGACGTCGCCTGCTTCCCGCTGTTCGCCCTGTTCGACAACGCGCTGGGCATGACGTCCGTGTTCCCGGACATGGATCCGTCGAAGCCCGCCGAGTGCGACCCCGCGAAGATCCACGCGGCCATCGAGGCCTCCGGCGCGACGTTCACCTTCGGCTCGCCCGCGATCTGGAAGCGCGTGCTCCCGTGGGCGCGGGAACACGGGCGCACCTTCTCGAAGCTCCGCCGCCTGACGATCGCCGGCGCACCGGTGCAGCCGTCCTTGATCGCGGGGCTGCGCGAGCTGTTGCCGGAGGACGGGGACGTGTTCACGCCCTACGGCGCGACCGAAGCGCTTCCGGTCGCGAGCATCTCGGGCGCCGAACTGACCGGTGCGCTGCGCGCGCGCATCGAGGGCGGAGAAGGGACCTGCGTGGGCCGCCCGCTCGAGAGTCTCGAGCTCGCGCTGATCCGCATCACGGACGACGAGGTCCCGACCTTCTCCGAGGACCTGGTCGTCCCGCTCGGCGCCCCGGGCGAGGTGTGCGTGCGCGGCCCGGTCGCGACGCCCGCCTACCTGTTCGACGAGCAGGCCACGAAGCTCGCCAAGATCGCGGATCCGCGCGGCGGCTTCTGGCACCGCATGGGCGACATCGGGCGGCTCGACCGCGACGGCCTCCTGTGGCTGCTCGGCCGCAAGTCGCATCGCCTCGAGACCGTCGAGGGTCTGGTGATGCCGGTGCCGGTCGAGAACGTGTACCTGACGGCGGAGGGCGTCCGGCGCGCGGCCCTGGTCGGACTCGGCCAGCGCGGTACGGAGCGCCCCCTGCTCGTGATCGAGCCCGAGGACGGTGCCGACCAGGCGGTGATCGAGGCGCGGCTGCGCTCCCACCGCCAGGACGTGCCGGCGACCTGGAACGTGTCGACGATCCGCTTCCACTCGTCGTTCCCGGTGGACGTGCGCCACAACGCGAAGATCCGCCGCGAGGACCTGAAGCGCTGGGGCGAGTCCCAGGGGCTGTGAAGGTCCTCGTCACCGGCGGAGGCGGGTTCCTCGGGACGGCCGTCGTGCAGGCGCTGCTCGATCGCGGCCACGAGCCGACCTCCCTCAGTCGCTCGCGCTACGCACACCTCGAGGAGCTGGGCGTCCCCTGCGTGGAGGCGGATCTCGGCGGGGACGCGGAGCGGCTCGAAGGCGTCCTGGCCGGCCAGGACGCGGTCGTGCACACGGCGGCGAAGGCCGGCGTGTGGGGTGCGCCGCGCGACTACGAGCACGCGAACGTGCTGGGCACGCGC
>CAZDYS010000448.1:0-3829 GCA_964509445.1 uncultured Planctomycetaceae bacterium | reverse complement strand
TGAAACACCGGTGCTGAATGTCGAAATCATGCGCCCCGATCAATGGTTCGTCGAGCAAGTCGGTTTCATCGTGCGTCCGAGCAATTCAGACGAAAAACCTTTCCCGATTCGGTCGCTTCTCAACTTCGATCCGATCAAAGACGAGTCGAAGGTCGCCAATGCACCACTCCGACCATCCTTTCGTCATGTCTTGAATCAAGAGGCTCAAATCAACGCGCGCGGCATGGAGCTGGTCGGTCTGTCACTCGAGCTCGACCTGCCTGAGATGGGTGCGGTCGGGACGGCTTATGTGACCGACATTCGTCCGTCGGTCTCCGTTCAATCAGGCGACGGAAACGTGGTCACGGCGACCTTTTCACACCCGCCATCGGTGACCGTCCTCGACGTCAGCTTTGACGGAGAAACATCGCCCGTCGGCGTCACGGACAACCACCCGTTCTGGTCCGTGGATCGGCAGCAATTCGTTCCGATCGGCCAGATGGAAATCGGGGAACGCGTGCAAACGTTCCACGGCGAAACAAAACGCATCGAAAGTAAGCTGCCTCGACCAGGCCCCCAGTTGGTCTACAACCTCGAGGTCTACGGCGGGACGGACGGGCGCGCCCCGAACCTGGACGCATTCGCCGAGCGCGCGCGCGTCTACGAGAACGCCTGGTCCGTCAGCACGCACACCCTGCCGACGCACTCGACGCTGTTCTCGGGGCTGTATCCGCGGCAGGTGGGTCAGGTCGACTTCCACAACCCGCTGCCGCGTGCGGTCGACACGATCGCCGAGCGCTTCACGCGCCTGGGCTACCGGACGGCCGCGGTGACGGACGGGATCATGGTCTCCCAGACGCACGGCATGGCCCAGGGGTTCGGCTGGTTCGACGAGCGCGCCACGGACATGGACGGCACCGTCGAGCGCGTGCGGGATGCGCTCGCGGCGGACGACGGCAGACCTCTGTTCCTTTTCGTGCAGAGCTACGCGAGCCACGCACCGTTCGAGATCCGCGCCGCGACGCGCGAGGCGCTCGGGGAGCGCTTCCAGAGCGAGCTCACGCTGGACGAGTGGATGGCGCGGCTCGTGCGTCGGTCGAACGACTCGCAGCGCATCGACGTCGAGGCGCCGGGGACGACCGAGGCCCTGGAGGGCATCGACGCGCTCTACGCGGCATCGGTGGTCGATCTCGACCGCGGCTTCGGCGAGGTGCTCGCGGAGCTGGAGCGGCGCAGCTTCCTGGAGGCCGGGTTCCTGGTCGTGACGAGCGACCACGGCGAGGCGATCGGGGAGCACGAGCGGCTGTTCCACGCGGGCGTTCCGTTCGAGGAGCTGCTGCGGGTCCCGCTGTTCCTCGCGGGACCCGGGATCGACGCCGAGCGCCTCGCCACGCCCGTGTCCCTGATCGACCTGCCGCCGACGCTGGCGGCGCTGGCGGGGATCCCTCCGGGCGAGGACTGGCTGGGGCGCTCGCTGCTCGATCCGGACCTGGCGAACGAGCCGCGGCCGATCTTCGCGTTCCAGTGTCGCGGCGCATCCACGGAGACGACGCTCGCGCTGGTGGCCGACGGTCGCAAGCTCATCGGCTACGAGGACACGGACGGGAATCGCGTGGACCGCTGGTGGCGCGCCTACGACCTGACCGGCGATCCACGCGAGGAGGTCGACCTGCTGGAGGAGGCCGGCTGGCCGCGCGAGCTGGCGGAGGAGTGGGAGGACGCGTTCCGCGACCTGCTCACGCCGCGCGTGGAGGCCGAGGACGCGAACCTCTCCGCCGACGCCCTGCGCGCGCTCGGCGACATGGGCTACGGCGGCGGCGAGTGAGCGCTAGGCCTCGAGCCGCTCGAGGATCTTGGACATCACCTGCTCCGCGGTCGCCGCGTCCGCGCCGAGCACCTTCTCGGCGGACACGCGGATCAGCGTGAGGTCCAGGTCGACCGCCTCGACGTCGATGGTGACGGTCGAGCTGTTGACCTCGGTCTGGATGCGGCGCGGGTACTGCGTGACGGTCGGGTCCACGCCCAGGTCCGTGAGGATCTCCGTGGTCTCCTGCACGCTCTCCCAGACGACCTCGTAGTCGTCGGCGACCTGGGACTCGTGCACCGAGTTCGGGAGGACCTGCTGGCTGACCACGTAGCCGATGCCGGCGCCGGCGAGGACGTAGCAGCTCGCGGTGAAGGGGACGACGGAGACGAGGAGAGCGGGGAGGAGGCGACGCATGGTGGGGGTGCGGTGGGTGTCTAGCGGGGATCAGCGAAGCGCGTGAGGCCGGGCGGCGGCGACCATGCGGCGGAAGAAGTCGAGTCCTTCGCCCGCGTCGCGCGCGCCTCGGCGCGTCCACTGGGGGTGGTTCCAGGGCGTGAGGTTGCGTTCGGGGTGCGGCATCAGTCCGAGCACGCGACCGGTCGGATCGCAGACGCCGGCGATGTTGGCGGTCGAGCCGTTGGGGTTCAACGGGTAGGGGACGTCCTCGGCGTCCGGTCGGGCCGGATCGACGTAGGAGAGCGCGATCTGGCGACGCTCGACCAGCTCCGCCAGGGCCTCCTCGTCTCGTACGACGAAGCGACCCTCGGCGTGCGCCACGGGAACCGGGAGCAGCGTGCCCGGCGTGAGCCAGTCGGCCGCGCAGTCCTCCTCGCGCAGCGTCACCCACCGACACTCGAAGCGGTTCGAGGCGTTGTCCGTCAGCGCGATCGACCGCTGGGCGGGGTCGAGCCCGGGATCCTGGAGCAGCCCCAGCTCGACCAGGATCTGGAAGCCGTTGCAGACGCCGAAGAGCAGTCCGCCGCGCTCGACGAACGCGTGCAGCGGGTCGTCGAGGCGATGGCGCAGCTCGATGCCGAACACGCGCCCCGCGGCGATGTAGTCGCCGTAGCTGAACCCGCCGGCGATCGCGAGGATCGAGACGTCCTCGAGCCGGCGCGGATCCTCGCTCAGCGCGTTGAGGTGCAGGAGTTCCGTGGGGGCGCCGGCCGCCTCGAAGGCCCGCACGAGCTCGGCGTCGCAGTTCGTGCCGGCGGAGCGAAGGACGAGGGCGCGCGCGTCTTCGGAGCTGTTCGTCGTCATCCCTGGAAGCCCGATCCGTGGGCGCGGCGGAGGTCTTCGAGCGGGAGCTCGAGGACCGGGTTGGACCCGAGGCCGAGCACCTCGAGCGTCGGGGCGGCGACGACGTCGCCGACGTGTGCGTGAGGGAAGCCGTCGAGGTGCTTCTCGAAGGCCGCGGCGGAGGACGGTGGGACCTCGACGAGGAAGCGCGAGCAGCTCTCCGAGAACAGGCGCGTCGCGAGCGGGTCGTAGCCGTCCTCGGCGCCCTCGACCGGGACCCGATCCAGGTCGAGCGTGGCGCCGAGATCGCCCGCGAAGGCCATCTCGGCGGCGCTCACCGCGAGGCCGCCCTCGGAGAGGTCGTGGGCACTGCGCACGTGTCCGTCCGCGATCGCGCGGTGGAGCGCACGGAACAGCTCCGGCGCGCGCGCCAGGTCCGGCGTGGGCACCGCGCCTCCGTTCAGCCCCAGCTCGACGAACAGGTGCGAGCCGCCGAGCTCCGGGCGCGTCGCGCCGACGAGGTAGAGGCGGTTCCCCGCCTCCTTCAGGTCCATCGTGACCGAACGCGCGACATCGGGCACGCGCGCCAGGCAGGTGATGAGGAGCGTGGACGGGATCGAGAGCGTCTGGTCGCCGACGCGGTACTCGTTGTTCAGGCTGTCCTTGCCGCTGACGAACGGCGTGCGATAGGCCATCGCCGCGTCGTAGCAGCCCTTCGCGGCGAGCACGAGGGCTCCGAGGCGGTCGGGCTTGTCGCAGTTGCCCCAGGAGAAGTTGTCGAGGATCGCCGCGTGGTCCGGATCG
>CAZDYS010000447.1:0-3834 GCA_964509445.1 uncultured Planctomycetaceae bacterium | reverse complement strand
CCCCGAGGAGCACCTCGCGCGCTGGATCGGCGAGCTCGACTCCTACGGCGTCGGCCACCTGGTCACCTTCGCGAGCGTGCCCGAGGAGGTCCCGGTCGTGGCGGACGCCGTCCGCAGGGCGCCGGATCGACTGACCGGGCTCGCGGTCTTCGATCCCACGCACCCCGAGGCGCGCGAGCGCGTCACGGCGCTCCTCGAGGAACACGGCTACCGCGGCGTGCTGCTGTTCCCCGCGATGCACGGCTACCGCATCGACGACGAGATCTGCCGCCCCGCGCTGGAGGTGCTGGACGCTCACGGCGCGGTCGCGATCGTGCACTGCGGCCAGCTGCGGGTCGCGCTACGGGACCGCTTCGGCCTCCCGCGCGGGTACGACCTGGCCGCCGCCGATCCGCTTCACCTGGTGCGCGCCGCGGACCGACACCGCGGCGCTCGTTTCGTGATCCCCCACTTCGGCGCGGGCTTCCTGCGGGAGACGCTGATCGCCGGATCCCAGTGCGAGAACGTGCTGGTCGACTCCAGCTCCTCGAACGCCTGGGTCGCGACCCAGCCCGAGCGCCTGACCCTGGCGGACGTGTTCGAGCGTGCCCTGGGAGTGTTCGGGCCCGAGCGCATCCTGTTCGGGACCGACTCCTCCGTGTTCCCGCGCGGCTGGCGGCACGACGTGTTGCTCGAGCAGCGCGAGGCGCTCGGGGCCTGCGGCCTCGGCGAGGAGGACCGCGCGAGGATCCTCGGCGGGAACGCGCGCGCTCTCTTCGGACTCCAGGGGTGAGCGAGGTTCCCCGAGGCTCGTTCGCGACGACGCGCTGGAGCCTGGTGCGGCGCGCGGGGACCGGCGACGCGACGCCCGAGGCGAGGCACGCCCTCGAGGAGCTCTGCGCGCTGGCCTGGTACCCGCTCTTCCACTACCTCCGGCGGCGCGGCCGCGATCCGCACGAGGCGGCCGACCTCGTCCAGGGGCTGTTCCTCGGACTGTTGCAGCGGAACGACTTCGAGCGGCTCGATCCGGCGCGCGGTCGCTTTCGCAGCTTCCTGCTGGCCGCGCTCGAGCACCACGCCAGCCACGAACACGCGAAGCGAAGGGCCCTGAAGCGGGGCGGTGGAGCGCGCCTCGAGGCCCTCGACGTCCCGACCGTCGAGGACGCGGAGGCGCGCTACCGTCGCGAGCCCGCCGACCACCGGACCCCCGAGGCCGCCTTCGAGAGCGCCTGGGCGCGCGAGCTGCTCGACCGCGCCTGGCGCACGCTCGAGGCCGAGTACGAGGCGCGCGGCAAGCTCGAACTCTTCCGGGCCCTGGCCCCCTGCGTCGGCGGCTCCGCGGAGGCGCTGCCCTACGCGGAGCTGGCTCGATCCCTCGACGCGTCGGTCGGCACGGTGAAGGTCACGGTGCACCGCCTGCGTACCCGCTTCCGCGACTGCCTGCGGCGCGAGATCGCCGAGACGCTGCCGGCCGAGGCCTTCGGAGGAGCCTCGGACCCCGTCGAGGAGGAGCTGCGCCACCTCTTCGAGGCGGTTCGCGTCGAGGATTCCGGGGATTCCCGTTAACCTCCGTACGGCTTCGCTTCATCGAGCCGTACCGATGAAGAACCCTGCTCGCTCCTGCGTCCGCTGCGCATCTCCCCTCCCCACGGGCCACCCGGCCGAGCGCCCCTGCCCGGCGTGCCTGTTCGGCCTCGGCATGGGAGGCGGGGAGGCACCACCCCTCGTCCGCACGGGGCTCGACCCCGGGCCGGCGCCGGCCGCGTCCCCCGAGGAGCTCGCGCCCGCGTTCCCGAACCTGGAGATCGAGGCCCTCCTCGGCCAGGGCGGTATGGGAGTCGTCTATCGCGCGCGCCAGCGGGACCTGGACCGCCCGGTGGCGCTCAAGATCCTGCGCGCCCCGTCCGGCGGCGATCCCGGCGAGGAGGCGGCCTTCGCCGAGCGCTTCACGCGCGAGGCGCGCGCTCTGGCCCGGCTCGACCACCCCAACATCGTGCGCGTGTACGACTTCGGCCGCGCCGGCGAGCACTACTTCCTGCTCATGGAGCTCGTGGAGGGCCAGCACCTGCGTGCGCGCATGCAGGCCGGTCGGGTCCCGGCTCCGCGCGCACTCGAGATCGTGGCGCAGATCTCCGACGCGCTGCGCTACGCCCACGAGGCAGGCATCGTCCACCGCGACGTGAAGCCGGAGAACATCCTGGTCGACGACGAGGGGCACGTGCGCATCGTCGACTTCGGGCTCGCGAAGATCACGCGGACCGAGGAGTCGGCCCTCCGCCTCACGCACACCGGCCAGGCGATGGGCACACCTCAGTACATGGCACCGGAGCAGATCGAGCGCCCGCTCGAGGTGGACCACCGCGCCGACATCTACTCCCTCGGCGTCGTGATCTACGAGCTCTTGACCGGCGAGCTGCCGCTCGGCCGCTTCGCGCCGCCGTCGCGCAAGGTGGCCATCGACGTGCGCCTGGACGACGTCGTGCTCCGCTCGCTGGAGAAGGAGCCCGAGCTGCGCTACCAGAAGGTCTCGCAGGTCCAGAGCGACCTGGACGAGGTGCGGCGACGTCCCCGCCACCACGGGACCACGCGCTCCGATCGCAAGCGGCGCTTTCGCGAGGGCCGTCGCGCCGAGCGCAAGCGTGCCAGCCACCGGATCCTCGTCTGGCTCGGCGTCGGGTGCCTGCTCATGGTCTTGCTGCCCGCCGGCTGCCTCGCGCTCTACCTGGGCCGCTCCGTCGAGGGTAGCGGGGTCACCATCGAACGGTTGACCGAGGACCTGCCCGCGCCCGCCCCGGTCCAGACCCCGGCCAGGAACGAGGGGCCGGCTCCCATCAGCATCCCCGAGGGCTACCGCATGATCGGCGAGACCGAGGACCGCGCGCCGGCGGATCCGGGCTCCCCGGGGACCCCCTCCGAGGCCCCTCCGGAGGAAGGCACGTTCCTCAGCGAGGAAGACCTGCGTCGCATCCAGGAAGAGGTACGCACCGAGGAGGAGAACCGATGAGCGAGAACGAGACGCGCACCAGCGGCTGGACCATCGCGATCGCCGTCGTCGGGGGGATCGTGATCCTGGCGGGCGGCCTGGGATGCCTCGGTGTCCTGTTCCTGCCGGCCTTCCTCGCCGCGCGCCCGATCGTCACGCCGCTGCCGGCGTCGGCCCCCGCCCCCGTCGTGGCGCCCGCGGAAGCAGCGGAGACCGCGCGGCCGGGCTCGGAGCCCGAGCAGCTCGACGACGAACCGGACGCGTCCCCCACCGCCGACGAAGCGGAGCCCGCCGGCGGCTAGCGCCAGCGCCCCGCGCGCCTCAGTTCGGGATCGGCTGCTCCACGCGCGGCTCCTGGCCACGCAGCACGGAGTTGTCCGCGAAGAGCTGCGTCTGGTCGATCGAGGGCTTGGCGAGCAGCGCCTCCTCGTCGATCTGGCCGGACTGCTTGTAGGCGTCCAGCGCGTTCTGCCAGGTCGTCAGCCGCACGGTCTCCTCGTCGAGGCCGCGCTCGAGCATGAGCCGCGCGGTCTTCGGGACGGAGAGCGGATCCGAGACGCCCCAGTCCGCGGAGCTGTCGACGATGATCCGCTCGGGTCCGTACTTCTGCACGATCTCGACCATGCGCTCCGAGCCCATCTTCGTGTGCGGGTAGATGGTGAACGCGGCCCAGGCACCGAACTCGAGGGTGTCGACCACGGTCTCCTCGTTGTTGTGGTCGATCACGAGCTTGTGCATCGGGAAGTCCATGTCCCGGCAGATCTCGAGCGAGCGGACGATCCCGCGCTTCTTGTCGCGGTGCGGGGAGTGCACCATCACGACCATGTCGTGGTCCTTGGCGAACTGCAGCTGCCACTGGTAGGCGCGCTCCT
>CAZDYS010000446.1:0-3845 GCA_964509445.1 uncultured Planctomycetaceae bacterium | reverse complement strand
TGGTGCGCCGGCAACGGCGACTCCGGCGCGCCGCGGCCCCGCGCCCTCCACGGGCGTGGGGCCGTCCTTTTCGTCGGCCTCCCCCGCGGGAAGCGTCGGGCTAGCGTCCCGCGCCGTCGGCCTCGAGCGCGGCGGGCCCGTCGCGCGGTCCTTCGAACGTGCGGCCGGGCGGATACAGGCCCGCCGCGGGACCCGGGGCCTCCGCACGTTCCCAGTGGGCGGGCTGCTCCGCGCGGTCCGCGGCCAGCTCCTCGTCGCTCTTCCAGTACCAGAACTTCGGGAAGTGGTCGTCGACGATGTTCTCGTGGAAGCCGCCCAGGCGCGGGTTCACCACGTTCTGCGTGACGTAGCTGTAGATGGGCAGGATGGGCAGCTCCTCGAGGAGGATCGCCTCCGCCTGCGCGAGCATCGCGAGCCGCTCGGCCGGGTCGGTCTCCAGCGCCGCGCCGCGCACGAGCTCGTCGTAGCGCGCGTTGCTCCAGCCCGTGCGGTTGTTCTCGCCGTCCGTCACGAACAGGTCCACGAACGTGTTGGGGTCCGGGTAGTCGCCGATCCAGGCGGAGCGCGAGACCTGGTACTGGATGGTGTTCTGCGTGTCGAGGTACACCTTCCACTCCTGGTTCAGCAGCTTCGCGTCCACGTCGAGCTCGCGTTTCCAGGTGTCCGCGACGACCTCGGCGAGGTCGCGATGCACCTCGGCGGTGTTGTAGTGGATCTCGATCGTCGGGAGCGCGCGTCCGTTCGGGCCGAAGCCGGCCTCCGCGAGCAGGCCGCGCGCCTCCTCGCAGTCCGCCGCGAACGCCTCCTCGTAGCCCTCGTAGCCGGGGCCGTAGGGAGCGTGCTCCATGCGGGGCAGCGGATAGCCTGCGAGTCCTTCCGGGCAGAGGCTGTAGACCGGGAGCTCGCCCTTCTTCGTGATCTTCTCGCAGATGGAGCGGCGGTCGATCGCGAGCGCGAGGGCGCGCCGGACGCGCACGTCGTCCAGCGGGGGCTCGTGCACGTTGACGCGGTAGAAGTACGTGCCGAGGTAGCTCTGGGGTCGGAAGTCCTCGCGGCGCAGCATGCGCGGGATGAGGTTCGGCGCGCAGCGCTCGATCCAGTCCACCTCGCCGGTCAGGTACAGGTTGAGCATCGTCCCGTACTGCTCGACCGCGAGGATGTCGATCGTGCGCATCGCGACGTTGTCCGCGTCCCAGTACAGCGGGTTCTTGCGCACGCGGATGCGGTCGTTGATCCGGCGGCTCTCGAGCACGAAGGGTCCGTTCGTCACGAGCCGCTCAGGGGAGATCCACTCGATCTGCCAGGTGTCCGGGAACTCCTCCCGTGCCCGCTCCCAGGTCGGGCGGTGCGTCGGGAGCAGGGGGTAGAAGCTCGTCAGCGTCAGGAAGAAGGGCGTCGGAGCGGAGAGCCGCACCTCCAGGGTGTGCGCGTCCGTCGCGCGGATGCCGACCGTGGGCCACAGCACGTCACGCCGGTAGGTCGCGGCGTCGACGAGCCGTCCCGCGGCACGGGCCTCCCGGACCGCGCCCTCGGCGGGGGCCAGCTCGACCAGCCAGTGCGCGTCGTAGGGGTCCGCGGCGAGGTCCTCGACCCGGCCCGGAAGGACCGCGTTCACGGCGGTCACGCGCCCCGCCAGCGGCAGCTGCTCCTCCTCCGCGCCGGAGGCGAACAGGGGGGCGCCGGACGCGAGCTCGTCGCCGACCGCGACCAGGGTGCGCAGCTCCGCCTCGGGGTCCGTCTGCAGCAGACGCTCCAGCAGCGGGCCACTGGCGCCGATGCGCAGCGCTCCGTCCTCTCGCTCCTGCGCCCAGAGCGCGTCCCGCTCGGCTTCGTAGAGGCGATCGTCCCACAGCGTCGAGTAGTGCTTCGCGCCCTCGACGTACCAGAGCTGGTAGGCGTACTCCGCCGCCGTCTCCGGATGGAGCAGGCGCTGCCAGGACCACTCGAAGTCGTGTGCGGTGAACGGGTCTCCGTTCGACCAGCGTGCTCCTTCGCGGAGGTGGAACGTGTAGACCCGCCCGTCCTCGGAGACGTCCCAGGACTCCGCCATGCCGGGGACGGACTCCGCGGTCTTCGGGTCGCGGACCGTCAACCCCTCGTAGAGCGTGTTCATCACGCGTCCCTCGGGCACCCCGCTGACGGACGCGGGATCGAGCGTCGAGACCTCCGTTCCGTTGACGAACACCATGTCGGCCCGCTCCAGGCGCGCGGAGGTCGTGATCGACAGGAGGAGGCCGAGCAGCCCCGCGAGCAACAGGAGCGCGACGAGCTGACGAACGGGGACGGAGCGCATGCCGTTCGAGAGCATACGCGTCGGGTCCGTGGGGGACGAGAGCGGCGCGCCTCCGCGAGGCCGTCGGGCGGCACGCGCGCTCGGCGGGTCCGCACGCTATGCTGCGGCCGCGGAACCCGGGGAGGAGTCCTTCCCACAGGAGGAGCCGCGGATCGACGTCGCGCCGTTGCGACGCGCCGCTCCTCGCCTTCCCGGTCCGAACCCAGGAGGAGAGTGCCCGTGGAACTGAAGAAGATCGATCCGTTGTCCGCCGCCAAGGTCGGCGGGATCCTGTACGCCGGCATCGGTGTCCTGATCGGGCTCCTCATCGCGGTCTTCGGCGCGGTCGGCATCGCCGCCGAGGGCAACGAGGCCTTCCCCGCGGTCTTCGCCGGCGCCGGCGCGGTCTGCATCGTCCCGCTGGTCTACGGCGTCATCGGCGCGATCGCGTTCGCGCTCATGTCCCTCCTGTACAACGTGGTCGCGCACTTCGTCGGCGGCATCGAGCTGACCTTCGTCAAGAAGTAGCGCGCCCGCTCGGGCGCCAGCTCCACAGGCACGCGAGGCTCGCCAGGAGCAGCGGGAACCACAGCGGGACCGTGAGCTCCCAGTGCTCGTCCCCGTACTCCCGTGCGTCGAAGGACCAGCGCAGGCCCTCGGTGTTGGCCGCGACCCAGAAGGACTCCTGCCGGACCCGCGCCCGTCGCTCGAACGTGATCCGTCCGTGCTCCATGCGCCAGGTGGTGTGCTCGTTCAGGCTCGCGCCCGCGTAGAACGGCAGGTTCGCGACGAGCAAGAGCGCCAGGAGCGCGGCGACGCTCGTCGTGGCCGCGCGCTCGAAGAGTCGCCACGGGGGCAGCCGTCCGCGTTCCGCCTCGTCCTTCTTCACCGCTCCCATCCTACGACTCCCATGCAGACGCTGTTCCACATCACGACCGCAGAGGAGGCGAAGGCCGCGCGCGAGAGCGGCACCTACGAGCCTCTGGGCTTCGCGCGCGAGGGCTTCGTGCACTGCTCGTTCCGCGAGCAGGTGCTGGCCACGGCAGCGCGCCTGTTCCGCGGGCGCGAAGATCTGGTCCTCTTGACGATCGATCCCCGAGCGGTCGGGGCGGAGGTGCGGGTCGAGAACCTCGAGGGCGGCACCGAGGACTTCCCGCACGTGTACGGCCGCCTGCCCTGGACCGCGGTCCTGGCCGTGCAGTCTTTTCCCTGTGGCCCCGACGGCGCCTTCTCCTGGCCCGACGAGGGCTGAGGTCCGCGCGCGCTCAAGTTCCTCCCCGATTCGTCCGACGGCAGGGGGGAGAGCTCCATGCGATCTTGCCGAGGAAACCAGCCCGCGCGCTCCGGCGCGCCGCCCGCGAGAGGGTCCGCGTGAGCGAGGCCTCCGTTCGTCCCGGGGCGCTGACGCGACTGCGGCTCGCGCTGCTCGTCCTGTTCGCGACGTTCGGCGGGACCGCCTGCCAGAGCTGGAGCGAGGAGTACTGGAGCTTCCCGATGACGCGTCGCGCCTACGTGCGTCAGACGATGCAGGGCTGGGGCGAGACCCATCCCGGCGACCCCGGGACCGACCCGG
>CAZDYS010000445.1:0-3848 GCA_964509445.1 uncultured Planctomycetaceae bacterium | reverse complement strand
CGTGCACCTGTTCGACCCGCACTACGACTACCTGCCGCCGGCCCCCTACGACGACCTGTTCGATCCGGACTACGAGGGTGCGCTGACCGGCGAGGACGTGCTCCGGAACCCCGCGCTCTCCGTCCTGGACGAGACGCGGGCGGGCGGCCGACGTCGCACGGCCACGGACCGCGACCTCGAGCACCTCCTCGCGCTCTACCAGGGCGAGCTGGCCTCGACCGACGCCGCCGTCGGGGCCCTGCTGGAGTCGCTGGAGCGACTCGGGGAGCTGGAGCGCACGGTCGTCGCCGTGCTCTCGGACCACGGCGACGAGTTCTTCGAGCATGGCGGACTCGGGCACCGGCAGACGCTGCACGAGGAGGTCCTCCGGGTCCCGTGGATCGTCCGCGCCCCGGGGCGCCTCGCGGCCGGCACGCGCGTGCGGGAGCCGGTCTCTCTCGCCGCGGTCGCCCCCACGCTCCTCACGCTGCTCGGCCTGACACCCCCGTCGCCGATGACCGCGCCGGCGCTGCCGAGCGGGCCGCGGATCCCGGACGGCGTGCTCTCCCGACTGGTTCGCGTGGCGCCGACGCGCCACGAGGTCGTCGTCGACGGCCGCCCGCGCTTCGTCGAGGCCCGGCGCTACGAGGTCCAGGAGGCGTTCCGTCAGGGCACGCGCAAGATCTCGCGCACGCGGAGCTGGACCGTCCCCGCGCAGCCGACCGAGCCCGACGTCCGCGCGGCGCTCCGGAACCTGACGCTCGGGCAGCGCGGGGAGGAGTCCCTCACCTGGACGGACCTCGCCGTGGACCCCGCGGAGCGGTCCGCCTCCACGAGCTTCGACGACAAGGGCGCGCGCGCGGCGCTCGAGGCCTACCGCGCGCACTACGAGATCCTCGGAAGCCAGCGCGTCGAGCCTTCCTGGAGCGGAGGATCCGACCCGGCGTTCGAGGCGGCCCTGCGCGGGCTGGGCTATGCGGGCGAGGCTCCCTCCTCGACGGAGGCGGACGCGCTGCTGCTCCCGCTCCCCGGCGGCGACGCACGCTGAGCCGGCGACCCGCGCGACGCGTCAGAGGCTGAGTCCGAGCTCCCCGCGGCTGAGCTGAAAGCCGGTTCCGCCGAGATCCGCCAGCCTCGGTCGCGCGTCCGCGGCCGCCATGACCTCGGTCCAGGCGACGAGCTCCTCGAGGAGCGCGTCCGGGCTCGACGTCTCCGCGAGCAGGAGGTCGAGGTCCTCGGCTCCGGGACGGTCGGCCCGGTCCTCTCCGAGCTGGAACACGGGAACCAGCGGATGCCCGGGGACCGCCGCACCGCGCGTCCAGTGCACCAGCCGCTGCACGCCGGCCGCAGCGAGCGCGGTCCGCGTCTCGAGGCCGTCCTCCGCGGAGAGGTCCATGACGTGCAGACCGGGCTCGCGCGGCGTGGCACCGAGCTCGAGGGTGGAGCGAACCGGCTCGGTGACCAGGCTCGCCAGCTCGGGCGCGCTCGCCAGTGCGGAGTTCCCGGCCAGGACGACGGTCGCTCCGCCCCGCGCGAGACCCACCAGCCAGGACGCGAGCGCTCGACGCGTCCGCTCCTCGATCGGTCCGTCGCTCGCGAACGCGAGCGAGAGGTCCGGCGTGCCCGCCCGCACCGTGTTCGGAGGTCCCTGCGCTTCCTCGCCGCGCGAACGGAACCACTCCCGCACCTTGCGGCTCACGCGATCGAGACCGCCGTCGAGCTGGACGCTCGCCCAGCCGAACGCGTCCGCGTCGACGCCCAGCTCGCCGAGGTGGTTGCGCCAGGCGTCGTTGTGGAGCTTCTCGCAGCCGTGCTCGAGCAGCACCGCGTGGCGGACGAACGGATGCCGCAGATGTCCAGCGAGGGTCCGCAGCGTGATCTCCTCGGTGTTGCCGGAGCCGCATCCCTCGGTGTGCGCGAGCGCGACGTAGCGACGAACGGCGTCCGCCGAGGAGCGCCCCTCGTTCAGGGACGCGGCGACGCGCAGCGCCACTTGCCCGGAACAGAGGCTGGTCGGGAGGATCAGCCCGACCTCGTCCAGGACCGCCGCCCCCCCGGAGGCGGCGCGCGCGAACGCCTCGAAGCCGACCGCGAGCGCCTGCCCCGGCACGAGGGGGAGCGGGCGACCGTCCGGCCGGGCCCGGGAGCGAATCACCTCCACGCGGCCGCCCTCCGTCTGGCGCCAGTCGCGCCAGAGCGAGACCTGCGCGTGCCCCGCCTCCTCCCCCTTGCTGCGCCGACCGGAGGCGACCGACCGCGCGAGCTCGAAGGTCTCGCGACCGAGCTCCTCGAGCGGCGTGCCGTCGTTGAGGCGACCGGCGTCGACGTCCATCTCGTCCGCCAGGAGCCGGAAGCGCTCGCTGGTCGTGACGAACTTGAGCGTGGGCACGAACGGGAAGTTCGTGATCGAGCCGTTGCCCGTGATGAAAGCGATCAGGTTGCAGCCCGAGGCCACCTGTCCGGCGATGCTCTCGAGGTCGTTGCCCGGGCTGTCCATGAAGTGGAACCCGCCCGACTCCATCCGCTCGCCGTACTCGATCACGTGGTCGAGCCGCACCTCGGGGTCGCGCTTGCGCGCCGCGCCGAGGGACTTGAGCGCGATGTTGTAGAGGCCCCGGTACTGGTTGCCTCCGGACGGATTGCCCTCGGCGGAGGTCCCGTGGTGCGCGGCGCGCTCCTGGAACGCCGCGAGCTTCTCCAGGAAGCGGCGCGCGGTGTCGTAGTCCCGCACGTTCGAGAGCATGTACGGCTCGGCGCCGATGAGCTCGTCGGTCTCCGCCAGGTTGGCTCCCCCGCCGTGCCGCAGGATCTCCTTCGCGACCCACCCCGCCAGCGCGTTGCCGGACACGCCCGAGAACGCGTCGGAACCGCCGCACTGCAGGGCGATCCGCAGCCCGCTCACGGGCTCCTCCGTGCGCTCGGCGCGCGCCGCCTGCTCGATCAGCGCCGGCACGAGCGCCGCCGCGCGATCGAGCTCGGCGCGCAGGGAGCCCTGCAGGCGGAAGAGCTCGTGCGGGACGTCCCCGAGCGGCAGGTTCGCCTCGTTCGCGTAGCGGACGAGGTGCTCGCTGGTCACGTGCTCGTCGCCCCGATCGACCACGAGCACCGCGCCGACGTTGGGGTGGACCAGGAAGCCGGCCAGCGTGCGCAGCACCAGCTCGCGGTTGTTCGGCTCCGCAGGGCCCCCTCCCTCCGTGTGGGCGACGGCGACCACGCGGTCGACCGAGGCGAGACCGTCCGTGGCGCGCTCGAAGCGGCGCGCGAGCTCCTCGACGAAGGGGCCCGCGGCGCCGCCCGTGGCCAGCAACACGACGTGGTTCCGCGTCCCGGTGCCGCGCCGCGGCGAGCGCCGGAACCCCAGGAAGCTCGCCGGGGACGCGGAAGGCGCGACCTGGACTCCCGGGCGGAACGTCTCCGGGTCGAGCCGTGCGGGTTCGAGGTGGTCCGCGAAGTTCGCCTGCGCCGGGAGCGCGAAGTCGACGCGCCGCTCGCGCAGCGAGACGAGGATCCGTTCGTTGCACACGTAGGCACCGGCGGGGATCCCGCGGAGCGCACGGCCGAAGGGCAGTCCCCAGGACGTGAGGAGCTCGTCCTCGACCAGGTCCCGCAGCGCGAAGCGGTGTCCCTCGAGGACGGTCGTCGGAAGCGGGATGCGCGACCGGGCCGTCTCCAGCACCGTGCCGGCCTCGATGCGACGCGTCGCGATCGCGACGTTGTCCCCGTCGGCCGGGACCCGCGCGGCGCGGTCGAAGGGGAGCGAGGACGTCATCCCCCGCGATTATAGGGGCGGCGCGGCGGATAAGAACAAGATCGCCGGGAAGTACGCCCTCTGCCGGCAGAAGGCGTACTTCCCGGCGATCTTGTTCTTA
>CAZDYS010000444.1:0-3854 GCA_964509445.1 uncultured Planctomycetaceae bacterium | reverse complement strand
TGGTGCCGCTGGGCGGCCCAACCGTGGGTCGCCGTGGGAGCGAACGCGAAGTCGAAGTCCTTGCCCGCCCGCATCAGCGCCTCGCTGAGGTCCGCCACCGTCTTGAACGGCACGACCTGGTCCTGCAGGCCGTGGATCAGGAGCAGCTCGTCCTCGAGCCGGTCCGCGTACTGCGCCGCGCCGCGCGCGAACACCTCCGGGTGCGTCTCGGGCGTTCGAACGATCGCCACGTCGTCGCCCCCGAAGAAGAAGGGGTCGACGGCCGACGCGCAGGCGACGCCGGCGCGGAACAGCCCGGGCTTCTTCAGCAGCGAGTAGACCGTCAGCGTGCCGCCGTAGCTGCTGCCCCAGATGCCGAAGCGTTCCGGGTCGACGTACGGCAGGGTCTTCAGGAAAGACACGGCGCTCTCGAGGTCTTCGAGGTCCTCGCCCGCGAAGTCCATCAGGAAGTCCTCGCGGAACCCGCGGCCGTAGCCGGTGCTCCCGCGCACGTCGACCTGCACCACCACGTACCCGCGCTCGACAAGGAGCTGCTGGATCAGGGCCCAGCGGCCGTTCCAGCGGTTGCGCACGGTGTTGGAGTAGACCGGACCGAACAGCACCGGATAGCGCTTCCCGGGAACCAGCTCGCGCGGCTCGAGGATCCTCGCGTGGAGGCGGACGCCGTCGCTGTGGCTGGGGAACGAGACGTAACGCGCGCGCGCCCAGGGACGCCGAGCGAACTCCTCCGGCGGCGAGTGCGTCACGCGCTGCGCGGGTGCCGGGCGGGTGCCGTCCGTCAGCCACAGCTCCGTGGGCTCGCCGTCGGCGCTCGACAGGAGCGCCACGCGGGTTCCGTCGGGAGACGGGAACGGGACGTGGTGTCCGGGTCGCTCGGTCAGGCGCACGGGGGCCGCGTCCGCGGCCCAGCGGAACGCGTGGCGCTCGGCGGGGCTCGGATCGTTGGCCTGGTAGAACACCGCGCCGGCCTCGGCGGCGAGGTACGGACCTCCCGTGACGTCGAACTCCTGCGGCGTGACCCAGCGCGGACGCGACCCTTCGGCGCCGAGCTGCCAGAAGCCGTAGCGCTCGCCCAGGTCGCTCAAGAGCAACACGTCCTCGCCGTTCGGGTGCCAGTCCGAGGCGACCGCGTTGTACACGCGCGTCTCGCGCGCGTCGTGCCAGAGCTGCTTCAGCTCGCGCTCTTCGGGGTCGTAGACGTGCAGCCAGCGGTCGACGGCCGTGTCGGACTCGCGGTCGATCAGGAGCGTTCCGCGCGGCGACCAGGAGAAGCCGACCACGCGCACGTCCGTGGGGTTCTCGAGCTCGAGCAGCTCGAGCGTCGGATGCTCTGCTCCACCGAGCGTGAGGATGCCCACGCGGCGCGCCTCGTTCGCATCCCCCGGATAGCTGCGACGTACGGGATTGGGGTCGGTGTCCTCGCCCAGGTAGTGCGGGAAGTGCACCACCCGCAGGTGCGTGCGGTCCACGTGGTGCACGGCGATGTGGCGCCCGTCCGGAGACCAGGCGTAGGTCGGCCCTCCCCACACGTAGGAGCCCAGCTCGACCTCCGGTCGGCGGTAGCGACCGAGCGGGACCTTCGAGAGCGACGGGACGCCGACGCGCGTCGCACGGCGCGGAGCCCCCTCGTCCGCGTCCGCCAGCCACAGGTCTCCTCCTTCCAGGAACGAGAGCGTGCGCCCGTCCGGGGAGAGCCGGAGCTCGCTGCGGGCTCCGGCCCCGCGGTCGAGTCGCCGCGCCTCGCCCGTGAGGTCGGTCCGCCACAGGTCCCCGCCGCGCAGGAAGAACAGCGTGTCCGAGGACGGGCTCCAGCACAGCTCGCGGACTCCGCTGCCCTCCATCCCCTGCGGGGCCGTGGTCAGGCGGCGCAGCTCGCTGCCGTCGGACTCCACGAGCCAGATCTCGCGCTGCGCGCGCCCGGCGTCGTTCCACAGGAACGCCAGGCGTCGGCTGTCCGGGGACCAGGCCGGCGCGCGCGGGGCGGTTCCGGAGAGCGACGGCGAGGCGAGGACTCGCTCGAGGGTGAGGGCGGAGGGGTCAGCGCCTGCGGACGGCGGAGCCCCCGGTCCACTCGCGCAGCCCGCGACCAGACCGAGGAGGACCGCGCAGGCGACCGGGACCAACGACACGGGGAGACGTTCTCGGTTCCTCATCGCGTGCTCCTCTCGAGGATGGGCTCCTTCGCGCCCGTCAGCTGCCAGGTGATCAGGGACAGCGGGATGTCGCTCGCGGCGTTCAGGTCGCGGAAGAACGTGCGCAGCACGAACGGCTCACCACGCTCCTCGGCCCGCTGCGCGGAGCGCGCGAGCAGACGGTCCAGGAGCGCCTTGCCGGTCACGTAGCTCGTGCCGTAGCCCGGCTGCCGCAGGTACAGGTGCTGCTCGAACGCGAGCAGCTCCGGCTCCGTCTTCATCCATCCACGCGGGGTCCACTCGACGTGCAGCGTGCTGGCCTCCGCCATCGTCTGCTGGTTCGCGTGGGCGTAGAGAGACCCCAGTCCGCGCGCGGCGCGCTGCGCGAGGAGGATCCACACGATCTCGCGCGAGCGCGGGCTGTCGTCGTAGAGACCCGCGTGCAGGAACAGCTCCTCGACTCCCGTCGCCACGCCTTCGCTGCGGCTGTCGAAGATGTTGTAGAGCAGCGGGACGCGCCGGATGGGACTCGCGTGCGGGGCGTCGCGGCGCCGCGCGAGATCCCACCAGTGGTAGAAGTGCGTGTAGAGCGGTGTCGGGTCGAAGTGCGCTCCGATCCAGAAGAAGTTCCGCTCGGCCTCGGGGACGAAGCGACCCAGGTGCTCGCGCAGCGCCGGCTCCATGTTCGCGTGGACCGGGAGGATCTCGCGCTCCTCCAGGAAGCCCATCAGCCGCTGGACCGCCTGCTCCGCCTTCTGGGCGTACTCCTCCTCGTTCCGAGCGGCCACGAGCGGCGGCAGGTGGCGGTTGCGTTGCTCCTCGAGCTTCAGCGACGACCAGGCGCGCTCGAGCTCACGCTGGAGCAGCCGCACCTCGTCCTCCCAGGTCATCGGGACCAGGTGGACGTTCTGCTGGTACCAGGTGTAGTTCTCCTTGCCGATGCCGGAGGGCCCGGTCTTGCGAGGAGCCTCGGCCTCGAGCCAGGCCACGAAGCGGTGCGTCGCGTCGCGGGCCGCCTGCAGGGAGGCGGCCAGCTCCGGAGTCGCGTCGGCGCCGAGGCGCTCCTCGAGCGCCTCCAGGTCGTCCGCCTGGATGCGCAGCGTGCGGATGCCGGCGACGAAGAGGTCGCGCGCGTTGCCCGTCAGGTTCTCCCGCGCCTGCAGGAGGAGCGGCGGGATCACCGCGAGCTCGTGCGTGAGCCGCTCCGCCTCGCTCGCGGACAGCGGGAAGCGGTAGGTCCACAGCTCGCAGAGGGCGTGGTTCGTGGGTCCCTCGTGGGCCGGGACGTCGCTCTGGTAGGTCCAGACGGTCTGGTAGAAGGCCGGGTCCCGCTGCCAGGGCCGCAGGACGCGGCAGTGGAAGTCGAAGCCGTTGAGCTCGGCGCGGACGAGGTGCCAGTCGACTTGCTCCTCGACCGACCAGCCCGCCGTGTCGAACGCCTCGAGCCGCTCGAAGAAGCGCGCCAGGCCAGCGTGCGCCGTGGCCATGCGCGCGGCCCGGTAGTCCGGAGCCCCGTCGGAGAGAGGCGGACGCTCGTACGCACGCCACTCCTCGAAGAGCTGCACGAGCTCGGCGTGCGTCGAAGGTCGACGGTCGTCGCCGGCCGAGGACGACGCCGCGCGGCAGGCCGACGTGGCGGCGAGGACGAGCCCCGCGAGCAGCCAGGCGACGAGGGAAGCGGGTTCGCTGCGACGTCGGCCGTGTCGGACGGCCGGTCGAGAG
>CAZDYS010000443.1:0-3858 GCA_964509445.1 uncultured Planctomycetaceae bacterium | reverse complement strand
CCACAACATGTTCCCGAAGGACGTGCAGGGCGTGGCGGACGCGGAGTCCAAGCGCTGGACGATGCTCAACGTGCCGTCCTTCCACTGCGACCCGGAGCGTGACGGAACGCTCTCGCGCCGCGCGGTGATCATGGACTTCAAGAACAAGATCGGCCTGGTCGTCGGCCGCGCCGACTACTGCGGCGTCGTCAAGAAGACGATGTTCACGGTGATGAACTACCTGCTCCCGGAAATGGGGCAGATGTCGATGCACTGCTCGGCCAACGTGGGCAAGGAAGGCGACTGCGCGATCCTGTTCGGCCTGTCCGGCACGGGGAAGACCACGCTCTCCGCGGACCCGGAGCGCAAGCTCATCGGGGACGACGAGCACGCCTGGACGACCGACGGCGTCTCGAACTACGAGGACGGCTGCTACGCCAAGCTGATCGACCTGGACAAGGACGCCGAGCCCGTGATCGCGGCCGCGCTCTCGATGCCCGGCACGATCATCGAGAACGTGCCCGCGCTGCCCGGCAAGAAGATGGAGGAGTGCGATCCGCAGGAGCTCGACCTGACGGACGGCTCCATCACCGAGAACACGCGCTTCTCCTACCCGCTGGACTGCAACCCGAACGTCATGGAAGGCGCGAAGGGGGGTCACCCGGAGACGATCGTGCTCCTGACGGCGGACGCGTTCGGCGTGCTTCCGCCGGTGTCCGTGCTCGAGGGCAAGGACGTCATGTACCACTTCGTGCAGGGCTTCACGGCGAAGCTCGCGGGGACCGAGGTCGGCATCACGGAGCCCCAGGCGGCCTTCAGCGCCTGCTTCGGTGCGCCCTTCATGGCCCAGAAGCCGCCCGTCTACGCGAAGCTCCTGGCCGAGAAAATGGAGCAGAAGAAGGCGCGCTGCATCCTGCTCAACACCGGCTGGTCCGGCGGCGCCTACGGCACCGGCAAGCGCATCTCGATCGGTCACACCCGCGCGCTGCTCGACGCGGCGCTCGCCGGCGACCTGGACGAGGGCAAGGTCCAGTTCGAGCCGCACCCGGTGTTCAACCTGCGCATGCCGACGAGCTGCCCCGGAGTTCCGTCGGACATCTTGAATCCGCGCAACACCTGGGACGACAAGGACGCCTACGACGCGCAGGCGACCAAGCTGCGCGACATGTTCCGCGAGAACTTCGAGCAGAAGGGCTTCGCGGACCTCGGCATCGAGCCGGTGATGTAGCGATGTCTCCCGAAGCGCTCGAACACTACAAGCAGGGCCTCGGCCACTACGGCAAGCAGGAGTTCGCCGAGGCGATCGCGGCCTACGGCCGGGCCCTGGAGCTCGAGCCGGACTGGTCCGACTGCCTCCAGGCGCTCGGGATGTCGCAGATGAACGGCGGCGACCTGAAGGCCGCGCTCGAGACCCTCACGCGTGTCACCGAGCTCGCGCCCGAGGATCCGCTCGCGTTCACCAGCCTCTCCATGTGCCTGCAGCGCATGGAGCGCATCGAGGATGCGGAGAAAGCGCAGGCGCAGGCGCGACTCCTGAGCTGGAAGCAGGAGCTGAAGACGAACCCCGGCGCGCCGCCTCCGGAGCCGTTCGTGCCCGGGACGCCCGGTGGCGCGGAAGGCGGGGGCGGCCCCGCCGGCCCGAACGTCATCCAGTAGGGCGCTACTCGGCGGGCGGAGCGGCCGGCTGCTCTTCCTCGGGCAGCGGCGGCAGCTCCTCGATGCCGAGGACCTGACGACCCTCGGGGCTGATCTTGTGCGGCGTCCACTGGGGCTCCCACACGATCTCGATCTCGCAGGCGTCGATGTCCTCGAGGTCCTCGACGCGACGCTTCATCACCTCGGGAATCGTGCGCGCCTCGGGGCACGCCTGCGAGGTGAGCGTCATGGTCACGTTGCAGGTCTTGCCGTCGACCTTGACGTCGTAGATCAGGCCGAGATCGACGATGTTGACGGGGATCTCCGGGTCGAAGACCTGGCGCAGCTCGCTGAAGACTTGATCGACGATGGTCATGGTGGGGTCGCCTCGCTGGGGGCTCTCGGGAAGTCGGGCGGAAGATTCTAGGCCGACTCGATCGACCGTGCGAACTGCACCACGCGGTTCTCCGCCCAGCGCCGGTCGACGTCCTGCCAGGACGCGTTCGAGGCTGGGCCGCTGCCGAGGAAGCCGACGTGCCCGCCCTCGTCCGTCGCGAGCAGCCGGACCGGAGCTCCGTCCAGGTTCTCTTCGAAGCAAGCGAACGGGACGAGCGGGTCGTCGCGCGACGCGACGAGCAGGGTGGGGACCCTCAGCTCGTGGAGGCGCCCGCGCATGCTCGCTCCGCGGTAGTAGGCGTCCGCGTCCGGGTAGCCGCTGAGCGGTGCCGTGTAGGCGTCGTCGAAGGCGCGGATCGAGTCCACCCCCTCGAGCGGCGCGAGGTCGATCGTCGGATCGAGGGCGGCGCGGGCGCGCACGATGTCCTTGAGCCCGTCCAGGAAGTAGGTCTGCACGGACCGCCGGAAGAGCCCCTGACGCAGGCCGTCCGAGGCCGCCGCGAAGTCGATGCAGGGGGAGACCACGCAGACGCTCGTCAGCCAGGGCGGCGGGTCCGCGCTCCACTCCGCCGCCAGCCGCAGCGTCTGGTTGCCTCCCACGGAGAACCCGACCAGGTGCACGCGCTCGACTCCCTCCGCCTCGACCAGCTCGTGCGCGGCCCGCGCGATGTCGGCCGTGTCCTCGCCGTTGTAGGGCCGGCTCGTCAGCTCCGCCGTGTCGCCGCAGTTGCGCGCGTTCACGCGGACGACCGTGAAGCCCGCGTCCCGCGCCTTCTGGGCCGTGCCGAGCACATAGCGGGAGGACGCACTGCCACCGAGTCCGTGCAGCACCACGAGGCCCGAGCCACTGGCGCGTTCCCGAGGTTCGGGGCGGTCGATCTCCACGCGGATGCGCGTGGTCTCGTCTGTGCGCAGGATGCGGGACTCCGCCCGCTCCTCGAAGTCGCCCAGTTTCCGCTTCGAGAACGAGCCGAGCACCGTCTGCGTCCGCGCGCCGCGCGCCACGGAGTGCGGCACGAAGGCCGGGAAGTCGATCGGGGGGAGGGCCGCCACGTCCGGGTGCTCGCTTAGAATGGGCGCGTGATTCAGTACCAGGGATCGCTCTACCGGCCGCCCTCGGAGGCGAACAGCCTGATCCTCCAGGCCACGCTCGGCTGCAGCTACAACGAGTGCTCGTTCTGCGGAATGTACCGCGACAAGCGCTTTCGCGTGCGCCCGCTGGAAGAGCTCCTCCAGGAGATCGCCTGGGCGCGGCGCGAGATGGGGGACCACGTGCGCAAGGTCTTCCTCGCCGACGGGGACGCGCTGGTCGCCAAGCCCGCGTTCCTCGGCGCGCTGCTGGACGCCTGCGCCGAGGCCTTCCCCAACCTGCGGCGCGTCTCCTGCTACGCCTCGCCCCAGTCGCTCCAGGTCCGCAGCGTCGAGGAGATGCGCGAGCTGAGGGACCGCGGCCTGACGCTGTACTACCTCGGCATCGAGAGCGGGCACGACCAGGTCCTCGAGGACCTGGTGAAGGGCGTGGACGCGGCGGAGATGATCCGGGTGGCCCAGAAGGCGAACGAGGCCGGAGTGGCGCTCTCCACGATGATCCTGCTGGGGGCCGGCGGGCGCGCGCTGTCCCGGGAGCACGCGCTGGAGTCCGCGCGCGTCGTCAACGCGATCCAGCCGCGCTTCGTGTCCACGCTGGTGATGAGCTCGGATCGATCGCCCGTGTCAGCCTCAACCACGAAGATCGATTGACGCGAAAAGTCATAGACAACCAGGCGGTTATCGTCGACATCGATGTCGATGTGGTGAGGGGAGGAGAGAGTTTGCCCTGCGCCTACATTGGCGGCGCTCAGTGTAGAG
>CAZDYS010000442.1:0-3860 GCA_964509445.1 uncultured Planctomycetaceae bacterium | reverse complement strand
GGCTGGGGCATGATCGCCACGACGGACAAGCCCTACTACCAGAGCGGCGAGACGATGTACGCGCGCAGCGTCCTCTTCAACGCGACGCGTCACCCGACCCACTCCACGACTCCCTCCAAGGGCGGCAACGGCTGTGAGTACGTGTTCCGCCTGCTCGACGCCTCGGGAGACATCGTCTGGGAACCCGGCTCGATCGTGAACGGGAACTTCCAGTCGCACGGCTGCAGCTTCGGCTCGACGCGCAAGTCCGTCGGTCCGCGCGGCACCTACCGGGACGCCGAGGACATCGCGCTGATCTACAAGAACCGTGGAGGCGTCGGCACCCTGGGCGATCCGCTGCCGGCGGGCTTCTACGAGCTCGAGATCCTCGCCTACTTCGGCGGACCGCACCGCAAGCAGCCGACGCCGATCGTCCCGACCCGCAGCTTCACGGCCAGCGTTCCCTTCCAGATCGAGTAAGGGCGAACACGAACGAGCACCGCTCGGACCGAACGAGAGCGACCTCGACGTCCGGCCCCTCTGAGGCGGGCAGGACCGTCGAGGTCGCGGTGCTTCCGGGCTGCGGACCTACGAGTCCTGATGCGGTAGCTGCTCGGGTCGTCGAGCATGCCTGGCGAGGCGTCGCCGCAGCCCCTGGACCTCAGCGGAGCTGGAAGACCTTCACCGCCTCGTTGTTGGTCTTGACGACCGGCGTGACCGCCGTCGCGTTCTGCACGCCGTCGAAGTCCGGCGCCTTGTAGCCGGGGCTCGACGGGCTGTCGTAGCCGTCCTTCTCCGGGTGGATGTCGTTCCGGATGTCGGCGCGGACGACGAGGCCGAGCTCCGTCCCGACCGGGAGGAAGGAGAAGAAGTAGCCGCGGAAGTGGAACTCGCGCGTCTCGAGGCGGAGCAGCGGCGGCGTGACCTCGAAGAACGTCCCGGCGGCGCCGGCCGGTCCCGGCGTCGTCGGCGGCAGGACCTGCCGGTCGTCGAACAGCGTGAGCGGCGGGAGCTCTTCCAGCAGCACGTACGCGACCTGGTCCCCGCTGTCCGTTCGTTCCGCCGGCCCGCCGGGGGGAGTGCGCACGAAGGCCTGCACGAGGAACGGGTCGGTCACGTACCCGCGATACTGCTGGCCGGACTCCGTCTTGCGCTTGAGGCTGACCCGGCAGGTGAAGTCGATGTAGTACCAGCGACCGGCGCCGTTGGCCGCCCCGACGTTGCCCGGATGGTTGACCGGACCGTAGGCGTGCAGGTCGATCTTCCCGGCGAGGATGTCGACCCACTTGTTCCGCATGCCTCCGGCTCCACGCGCACCCGGCGAGGAATCGAACCAGGGCGCGGTGCAGGACGACAGGGCACACATCACGATCAGAACGAAAGCTCTCATGTCTCCTCCGCGGAACGGGTGGGGTCCCCCAAGGCCGCTCCGGCGTCGCGGCAGGGGCCGATGGCAAGAGTCTCAGAATAACGCGAAGGAACGATGTCGCGGGAATCGGGTCCCGAGCGGGGCCGAGCCGCCGAGGCCCGACTCTCGCCGAGCGTTGCGCCGGATCGAAACGCGAACTCCTGCAGGACGCACCCGATCATCCGGTCCCGTCCCCCCCGGAGCGCGTAGCTTCGCCGAGGGACGGCTAGCGCTTCGCCTCGTACTGCAGATCGTCGAACAGGTCGCGAATCTCCTGCCACTTCGCGAGCACCTTCTCGACGTGCGGGCGGATCGAGTGGGTCGAGCCGTCGGAGTCGGTCTGCGTGTAACCCCAGCGGCGCGCATAGGTGCGGCCCACGTGACAGACCCACGCGCGACCGTCGGCGAAGACGGGGGCGGCGAACGCGGAGGTCAGGAACAGCGGGTCTTCGCTCTGCGCGACGGCCTGTGCGACCGCGTGCTTGCGGTCGAGCCCGAGCGTGTAGGGAACCAGCGCACCGCCGGTCTTGTCGGCGACGCCTTCGCTCTCGATCTTCCCGTCGCGGACGGACAGGAAGATCGTCCGCTCGTCCCAGTTGCGCACCGCTCCTCCCCAGGCGCCGCCGGGCCCGACCGGACCTAGGTCCTCGCTCCCCGACCGCTCGTGGAAACCTCCGTCGGTGATCCGGATCCCACCGAGACGCGCAGCGATCGCGTGCTCCATGTCGTCGAGGACGTCCTTGACCCCCTTGATCACGACCTTGCCGTCCTTGTCTCGAACGCCATCGGTGAAGCGATCGATCTTCTGGATGGCATCGCTCAGGATCCCCTGCGACTTCGTCGACTTCAGGTTCGAGGACGTCAACCCCTCCTTCATGCGATCGGTGAGCGACTGGACGGTCAACTCCTCCCCCGAATAGAGAAGGACGCCAAGCTTGGCCGCCCAGAGCCACAGGGAGAAGCTCTGGACGAAGAGCACCAGGGACTCGGCCTGAAAGCTCGGGTAGGGATCGAGGTCCGGCGTCCTCGGCGGCGGCGGCCCCCCCTCGAGCATGTACGTGAACATCGGGCCGGTCACCGACACGTCGAGGATCGCGTCCACGTATTCCCGGATGCGCTCGAGCACGCCGTCGTCGAGGGACTTCGTCCAGTGCTCCTGAAGGAACCCGTTGACGTTGTCGCTGAAGTTCTGGAAGTGCGAGAAGATGTGCGCCTGCTCCCCCTGCACGATCGCCTGCTGGATCTCCGTGCTCACCGTGCGCTTCAGATCCAGCACCCAGTCGTAGGTGCTCGCGGTGGCTTGGGGCGGCGCACCGAGGAGTCGAGGAAGCAGGCCGACCGTCGCGACACCGGCTGCGGCCACCGCTCCGGTTCCTCCACCGAGCGAGAACGCCGCCAACGTCAAGACGTTGAAGATGCCGTCCCACCATTTGCTGTGGGTGAAACCGCCGTCCCCGGGTTGCGGCGGAGGAACGGGATGCTCCAGGAGCTCGTACCACTGCGGCTTGCGCGCTCCCTTGGCGAACGGCTCGTCGATGCCGGTGACGAGCGGCGGGCCCGTGTGCTCACGCGTCTGCCACTCGGCCAGGAGACCGAGTGGGTCCGTGTCGGGGTGGATCGAGAAGCCGAAGGGGATGCAGCCCGCTTGCAGCACGGCGGCAGGCGTGTCCGTCTTCTTCGTCTGCACCTTGCCCAGGACGGGCTCGAGCGCGCGGAGGGTCTCCTCGACCCCCTCCGGCAAAGGGGTCCGAACGCGGTAGGCGTCGTGCAGCGTCCAGTGGAGCTCGGTGATGCCGTCCACGTCACGCGTCTCGACGTCCGCCGAGAACGTCTTCGGCTGCTGCAAGGGAAGCAGTCCGTCGGAGGCATAGGCGATCCGGAAGCGGCTCTCGGAAGGGATGGCGTCGGTGACGCGACCGTAGGTCGCCAAGACCTCGAAGTGACCGTTGTCCCCGGTGCAGTCGTGGCTGCCATAAGGCTCCGTCGACGGCTTCCAGAATGTCAACACCTGCCGATCGTCGTCCCCGGGCGGCAAGCCGGCCGCGAGGTTGAACACCTGGAAGTCCGCATTCCCGAAGCACGGTTCGAGCGGTGCCTTGGCCCCACCGACGCCCCATCGACCGGCGAAGCAAGAGGGGTTCGCGAAGCGAATCCAGACCTTCTGGCCCGAGAGGTTCTTCACGAAGAGCTTGAACGCCATGGGGAGTCAGCTCTTCTTCTCGCTCTTCGGCGGGTCCTCGTACTGCAGATTGTCGAACACGTCGTAGATCTCCTCCCACCTGGCGACCGTCCTCTCGACGTACGGGCGGATGCAGTGCACCGAACCGTCCGAGTCCGTCTGCGTGTAGCCCCAGCGCCGCGCGTAGTAGCGCGCGATGTGACACATCCAGGCACGTCCGTCCGCGTACACGGAACCCGCGAGCTGCGGCGTCATGTAGCTCCCGCTCCCTTGCGCCACCGCGTTCTTGCGGTC
>CAZDYS010000441.1:0-3863 GCA_964509445.1 uncultured Planctomycetaceae bacterium | reverse complement strand
TACACTCTTCTCCTCCGCCAGGAGCTCGCGCCCCTCGTGGGTGGCGAGGAGCAGCTCGCGTTCGACCTCATGCGAGCGCGGCTGACGGTCCGCGGTGGGGGGCTGGACGAGGACGCACTGTTGGAGGCGATCTCTCGGGCTGGGCTGCGCGCGGAGCGGTGGTCCGAGCAACCACCGGAGAGCTCGGAAGAGGAGCTCCGGCGTCAGCGACGTTCAGCACCCCGCTGACGATCGCCAGCGGGGTGCTGACCGGTCTCGGACTGGCAGCGCACGCGCTGTACGTCGGCTGGCCCTGGGGGGCGCCCGACGGCTCGGGCGCGGGCAGCGCGTGGCCGTGGATCGCGCCGCTGCTCTACTTGGCAGCGATCGCCCTGGGGGGTGCGCTCGTCGCACCCCGTGCCTGGAGCTCGGCGCGTCGGCTCCGGCCCGACATGCACGTTCTGATGACGCTCGCCGTGATCGGGGCGCCCCGCGTCGACGAGGGGGCGGAGGGGGCGGTCGTCACCTTCCTGTTCGCGCTGTCCCTCAAGCTCGAGTCGTGGAGCGTCGCGCGAGCCCGTCGGGCCGTGCGGTCGCTCATGGAGCTGGCGCCAGAGCGTGCGCGCGTCCGGCGAGGGGGCGTCGAGGTCGAGGTGCCGGTCGAGGACGTCGCGGTGGGCAGCGCCGTCATCGTGCACGCGGGCGAGCGGATTCCCCTCGACGGCCGCGTCGAGCGTGGGACCAGCGACGTCGATCAGGCGCCGATCACGGGCGAGAGCGTGCCCGTGACCAAGGCGCCGGGGTCCGAGGTCTACGCCGGGAGCGTCAACGGTGACGGTGTCCTTGAGATCGAGACGACCAGGACCGCCGATCAGAGCGCGCCCGCCCGGATCGTGCGGCTCGTCGCGGACGCTCAGGGGCGGCGCGCGCCAAGCGAGCGCTGGGTGGACCGCTTCGCCCGGGTCTACACGCCTGTCGTCCTCGGCGCGGCCGCGTTGATGTTCCTCTTGCCTCCGCTCCTGGCCGGGGGCGACTGGCAGACGTGGTTCTATCGCTCGCTCGTACTGCTCGTCATCTCCTGCCCCTGCGCCCTCGTCATCTCCACTCCGGTCAGCATCGTCGCCGCGCTCACGGCGGCCGCGCGCAACGGTGTGCTCGTCAAGGGCGGTGTCCATCTCGAGGCCGTCGCGCGTCTGCGTGCAGTCGCGTTCGACAAGACGGGCACCCTCACTCGCGGCGCTCCCGCCGTGACCTTGGTGGTCCCCCTCTCGGGGCACGACGAGCGAGAGCTACTGGAGCGCGCCGCTGCCCTGGAGGCCCGCAGTGACCATCCGCTCGCGAGGGCGATCGTCGAGCGCGCCCGCGCGGCCGGTCTGGAGCCCGACCCCGCCGAGGACGTCGAGCTCGTCCAGGGCAAGGGGCTCCGGGGTCGCGTGGCGGGCACCCGGTACTGGATGGGCTCCCACCGATTCCTCGAGGAGACCGGACAAGAGACGCCGGAGATTCACGAGCGGCTCGTCGAGCTGGCTCGGGGAGGGAGGACGGTCGTCGTCGTCGGAAACGACCGACAAGTCTGCGGCTTCCTCGCGCTGGCCGACGAGGTCCGACCGGAGGCGAAGCCGACGCTGGCGCGACTTCGACGGATGGGGCTCGCGCCGCTCGTCATGCTGACGGGCGACAACGAGGACACAGCCGCCGCGATCGCCCGGGAGGCGGGCATCGACGAGCACCACGCCGAGCTCCTCCCCGAGGACAAGGTGCGCTGGATCGCGGAGCTCGAAGCGCGCGATGGCAGCCTCGCCATGGTCGGGGACGGGATCAACGACGCGCCGGCGCTCGCACGCGCGAGTCTCGGCATCGCCATGGGGGCCGTCGGCAGCGACGCCGCCATCGAGACGGCGGACATCGCCCTCATGTCGGACGAGCTCGGCAAGCTGCCCGCGCTCGTCGCCCACGCCAGGCGCACGTTGCGCATCGTCCGCCAGAACGTGGTCTTCTCCTTGGCGGCGAAGCTGCTCGTCCTGATTCTCGCCGGCGTGGGGATGGCGGGCCTCTGGCTCGCGATCGCAGCCGACACTGGGGCGTCGATGCTCGTGATCTTCAACGGGCTTCGTCTGCTGAAGATGGACGACGCGGGAGCCGACGTCGACGCACTGGCGGGAAGCACCGTTGGGCCAGAATCTGGCAGAGTGGGGGCCGGGAATCAGGCGTCCATCTCGCCATCGTCCGGTCCGGCCGGCAGGGCGATCCGGCGGTGATTCCAGGAGGGCGGCCCAGACCCATGAACACGGCTTATTCGATCGGCGAGCTGGCAAACCAGGCGGGAGTGCCCGCGTCGACCATCCGCTACTACGAGCGCCGCGGTCTGCTCCAGCCGGGGGGGCGGTCGGGCGGCAACTACCGCGTGTACGGGCCCGTCGAGCTGGCTCGTCTGAAGTTCATTCGCGCCGCCCAGCGTTCCGGTTTCCGCCTGGAGGACATCCGCCATCTCCTCGACCTCCGGGAGGGCAAGGCCGATCCCTGCGGCGAGGTGCAGACGATCCTCGAGCAGCGCCTCCAGATGGTCGGCCAGGAGCTGGACGAGCTCGGGCGGGTCCATCGGGTGCTCACGGACGCGCTCGCGTGGTGCCATCGGGCGGACGACGAGGGGCGCAGCGTCGGACTCGACGACCTCGACTCCGGGGCGTCCGAGTAGTCACCGGACCGGTCCACGCAGATTATTCGAAGTCCGCGCTTGACCTTGAACCAAGGTTCAGCGGTCAGACTCTCGGCATGGTGACCAGCACAAGAGCGAGCGGCGAGCTGTGCCCCGCGTGCGGCTCGAAGGGGAAGCCGGTTCGTGCCGTGACGCTCGAGTCTCTCCTCGAGCCGGAGGCACGGGGACGGATCTCCGACCTGAACGGGTGCCGGTTCTGCGCGACCGCGGACTGCGATGTCGTCTACTACGGGTCGGTACCCGACGCGCGCGTCGAGCGGCGCGAGGTCCGCGTGCCGGTCTGGCAGAAGGAGCAGGATCCGGATCGTCCGGTTTGCTATTGCTTCGGCCACACCGATCGCGAGATCCGGGATCAGGTCGCGAGCCACGGAACCTCGACGGTGCCCGAGGAGATCACGGAGCAGTGCCGCCAGGGCCTGGACCGCTGCGAGCAGGAGAACCCCCAGAGCACCTGCTGCCTCGGCAACGTTCGGTCGGTCATGAAGCAGGCTCAGCTCGATGCTCGCGAGTCGGCGGCGGGCGGATCCCAGTCGGGGGGCGCCGCCGTGACGGCGTGCTGTGCGCCGACGGATCACGATGCGCCCGCGACGGCGGATGGGAGCCGAGCCTCCCGGCTGGGCGTGTGGGCCACCGGCGGTTCGCTGCTCTCGGCGGTGCTCGCCTCGGCCTGCTGCTGGCTGCCGCTCCTCCTGATCGCCCTGGGCGCATCGGCCGGCGGCGTCGGCGCGGTGTTCGAGACGTGGCGACCCTGGCTCCTGGGTGTCGCGGCCTTGCTGCTCGCGGTCGGCTTCTACCTGACGTATCTCCGCAAGCCACGCTGCGAGCCCGGAGACTCGTGTGAGCTGCCCAGCCCGCGGGTCCGCGCCCTGAACCACGCCCTCTTCTGGGTGGCATCGGCGTTCGTGGCCGCGTTCGCGTTCTTCCCGAGTTACGTGAGCCTCCTGCTTGGTGGCAGCGAGAGCGGAACGCTGGTCGTCCACGAGGGGGATGCTGCGCAGGACGTGCTCGTGCGAGAGCTCACCCTCGAAGGGATGACGTGCGAGGCCTGCGCGGTGCACGTGCGCAGTGCGCTGGAGGCGATCCCGGGCGTCGTCGGGGTCGAGGTCCGGTACGAGGAGGCCCGCGCCCTCGTCCAGATCGACCCGAATGCGGCCGTCGACGATTCAAG
>CAZDYS010000440.1:0-3872 GCA_964509445.1 uncultured Planctomycetaceae bacterium | reverse complement strand
GTGGCGCTCGGCTCCTCGGCCAGGTCGAGCACGGCCCGCGTCGCGTCCGCGACGTCCAGGAAGCAGCGCGTCTGCGTGCCGTCCCCGAACACGGTCAGGGGCTCCCCCGCCAGGGCCTGCCGCACGAAGTTCGGCAGCACCATCCCGTAGCGCCCACGCTGCCGCGGCCCGACGACGTTGAAGAAGCGCACGACCAGGGCCTCGAGTCCGGACTCCTTCGCGTGGGCGAGCGCCAGCCACTCGCCGATCGCCTTGGAGCAGGCGTAGGACCAGCGCGGCTCGTTCGTGGCCCCGAGGAGGAGCTCGCCGTCCTCCCGGAACGGGAGGCGCTCGCTCTTGCCGTAGACCTCGGAGCTCGAGGCGAACACGCAGCGCACGCCGTGCCGCACGCAGGCGGCGAGCACGTTGCGGGTCCCCTCGACGTTCGTGTCGAGCGTGTGCACCGGTCGCTCGAGGATCAGGCGCACCCCCACCGCGGCGGCCAGGTGGATCACCAGGTCCGCACGCGCCACGAGCCGGTCGAGCCGGTCCTCGTCCAGCACGCTGCCGACCTCGAGGCGCGACGCCGCGTGCACGTTGCGCGCCAGCCCCGTCGAGAGGTCGTCGAGGACCTCCACGGAGTGACCGCGCTCGCGCGCGAGGTCGCCCAGGTGCGAGCCGATGAAGCCCGCGCCGCCCGTGATCAAGACGTTCATACGCTGTTCGGTGCCCTCGACGCCAGGGCTGCGGCTTCCTTCCCCGAAAGCGCGACCGCTGGAGTCAGGGGGCGTCGACGCGGCGCAGGAAGCGCGTGGTGCCGCCGACCTCCGACGCCCTTCGATATCCGAAGAGGTGCAGGATCTCCAGCGCGAACCAGCGCGCCACGCCCCGATCGACCAGGAGCCGGCGCGCGCTGTCGCCCTCCTTGCGGACGCCCGGGAGCCAGGGGAGCAGCCACTCCAGCCGTAGCCGGCGAATCCCGGCCGAGAGTCCGAGCCAGAAGCGCCGCACCTCGCGGCCGATGAAGAACGCGTCGTCGCCCTGGCCCTGGTAGCGCGGCATCAGGAGGAGTCCACGCGTCGGCGCGGCGACGTCGCGGGGGTCGTCTCCGTCGAAGGGCGCGACGACGGCGAGCGCCTGGCCCCGGACCACGCGGTCGAAGTTCAGGAAGCCGGGGCGCATCACGAACTCGCCGTCCTCCGGCACGGACTCGCGGTGGCGGATCTCGACGACGCGCGGCCGCCCGTGCGTCGCGCGCTCGAACTGCTCCATGCGCTCGCGGCGGCCCGGCGCGGCGAGGTGGGCTTCCGGCAGCATCCCGCTCGCCACGAGCGCTCCCCAGATCGCGGCCTCGTGGTGATCGACCGTCTCCGGGCGATCGTTCTGCCCGCCCTCGACGCAGATCGCGGTGTGCCCGCGCTCGGAGAAGTAGGAGAGCAGCGTGCCCTCGAGGCTCTCCTCCAGCCCGAGGATCACCGGGGCCGGTAGCGCGAAGCCGACCACGCGGTTCTGCAGCGTGTCGGCCATGATCGTGAAGGGCGAGCCCTGCGCCGAGGTCGAGTGCAGGTCGAGCAGCACGACCTTGCGCCACCCGCGCTCCAGCCAGGCCTCGATCGCGACGAACAGCTCGCGGAGCTCGCGCGCGTCGCGGTCCGGGAGGTCCGCCTCCGGCGCGGCCGACACGAACGCGAGCTCCTCCTCGGTCCACAGCCGGTTGAGGTCTCGGCGGTGGTAACGCTCCGCGCGCTCCAGCGCGGCCACGTTGCCCGCGAGCGCCACCAGCGTCCCGGCCAGAGGGAGGTCCTCCGCCGCGACCGCGTCGAGCACGCGCCGCACCGCGTGCACGCCCCCGGGCTCGCTCCCGTGCAGGCCGGCGACCACCAGCAGCAGGGTGTCCCCGCCGGCGCCTTCCGCCGGTGCTCCCGCGCAGCCGAGCTCGCGCTGCAGGCCAACTAGTCCTTGCGCAACCACTCGTCCAGGAGCTTCGCGGACACGTCGATGAAGTCCGACTCGGTGACGATCCCGACGAGCCGGCCGTCCTCGACCACGGGCAGGCAGCCGAGCCGGTCCTTGCGCATCAGCTCGATCGCGTCGAGCGTGGAGGTCGTCGACTCGACGGTGACCGGGCGCGCGCGCATCACGTCGCGCACGGAGACGGTCTGCCGCGCATCGGGCCCCTTGCTCACCATCCGCAGGAGCGTGCGGTAGGTCACGAGCCCGACGAGCTGTCCGTCGTGGTCCTCGACCGGGACGTGCCGCAGGTGCTCCCAGTCCATCACGCTGGCCGCGAGGTCGATCAGGTCCTCGGGATGCACGGTGAAGAGGTCCGTGGTCATGATCTGGCCCACGGTGCGGTAGGAGTCGCGGATGTCAGCGGTCCCCTCGACCTGGGCGAGCTCCCAGTCGTGGACCGGGACGTTCTTCGTCTGCTGCTTGCAGATGGAGGCGGTCAACGCGCGGTAGCGCTCGGCCGGTCGCGCGTCCTGCATGCCCTCGAGCGAGTCGAGCATCCACTGCGCGCCCGTGCGACGCTTGGCGACCCGCTGTTCGAGGACTCTCATGTACATCTCGACGTCGTCCGGATCGAGCCCCTTGTCGATCAGCCCCTTCCGCGCCATCGGCGCCAGCTCCTCGCGGATCAGCTCGTCCACGCCGACGCTCTTGCCGCCGAACCACTTGATCCGGGCGGAGAGCCCGTAGCGGGCGGCGGCGAAGAAGTTCTCCTTGGCGTCGGTGAAGGGCATGGCGCTGCGCACGTCTCCGTACTCGTCGGAGAGCGCACACATCAATCCGAAGTAGAAGGCGGCGTTCGCCACCTCGTCGCGCAGGGTCGGTCCGGCCGGCAGCACGCGGTTCTCGATGCGCAGATGCGGCACGCCGCCGCCGACCCCGTAGCAGGGTCGGTTCCAGCGATAGACCGTGCCGTTGTGGAGGCGCAGCGCCTTGAGTTCCGGGATCGAACCCTCCTCCAGCACCGCGAGCGGGGAGCGCTCGAGCTCGCTCGAGATCAGCACCCGGAAGCGCGCGATGTCGTCGCGGAAGATCTCCAGGACACCGTCGTGCACCCACTCGTCGCCGAAGCTGACGCGCACGCGGTTGCCGCGCTTCGCCTGGGCCTCGGAGCGCGTGTCGATGGACTGCTGGAAGAGCGCCACGCGGGTCTCGTGCCACAGCCGGTGGCGCAGGAGCACGGGCGAGTTCGCCGCCGCGGCGAGCACCGGAGCGGTGACGACCTGGGCGACGTTGTAGAGCGGCGCGAACTCCTCCGGCCCGACCTGGAAGTGCACCTGGAAGCTCGTGTTGCAGGCCTCCAGCATCACGTTGTCGTGCTTCAGGCGCAGCTCGTCCAGCCCCCGGATGTGCAGGTCGTAGGCGTCGCCGCGCAGCGAGGTCATCGCCTCGTTCAGCGCCCGGTAGCGAGGGTGGGGAGTCATGTTGGCCAGCGACAGATCGGACTTGCGCAGCGTGGGCAGGATGCCGACCAGGAGCGGCCGCACGTCGTGCCGGGCCGCGACCTCGCGCAGGCGGGCCAGCTTCGCCTCCAGCGCCTGCTCCATCCGGCGGAGACAATCGCCGCCCCACGACAACGGCTCCAGATTCAGCTCGAGGTTGAACTGCCCCAGCTCGGTGGTCCACTGCGGGTCGTCCAGCTCCTCGAGGATCGGCAGTGCCGCCGAGGCCGGCAGCGCATCGCGGTCGATGAGGAACAGCTCCTGCTCGGCCCCCACCCGGCGAACGCCGCTCTCGATCATGTCCCCATCGATCATCCGTTCCAGGGCACGCAGATCGTTCAACAGATGGCGCAGGAAGGTGCGGCGCTCCTGGCCGCTCGACTCCGTCTTGACCCTCGGGTCGCCCATCGTCCCCTCCGGTGCCCGCCGCGGGCCGGACGT
>CAZDYS010000439.1:0-3886 GCA_964509445.1 uncultured Planctomycetaceae bacterium | reverse complement strand
GGGCGGCCGCGACGGGTTGGCCGACGCGGAGGATCGGAAGGGCGCTCCGGGGAGCGCGGCGAGCGACCGGTCCTCTAGCGACCCCCCCGACGGCTCCGTCGGACCACCTACGAGGGCGCCCGGTGCAGGCCACCGGGCGCCCTTTTCTCGTTCCCGCGCACCTGTTCCCGCGCGGGGTGTCCCAACCGGCTCGGAGAGCCCGTAGCGCCTTCCCGCCCGGTCCCCGGGCTTTGCTACCTTCCCGCGCTTTCCCCGGTTGCTTCCGTCTTGCCCGTCTCCCTCTTCGTCTCGGCCGTCACTCTGGGCGTGTTCCTGTGGCTCGGGCTGCACGGTCTGCACCGGACGCTGCTCCTCCTGCGCTTCCGCTGGCGCGCGCGGCCGGCGGAGGAGACGACTCCGCTCCCCACCGACTCGCCGGTCGTCACCGTCCAGCTCCCGCTCTTCAACGAGCGCACGGTCGTGCGGCGCCTGATCCAGGCGGTGGGTGCGCTCGACTGGCCCGCCGATCGCCTGGAGATCCAGGTCCTGGACGACTCCACCGACGAGACGCGTGACGCGGTGGACGAGGAGGTCGCACGCCTCGTCGCGCGCGGCCTGGACGCGAAGGTCCTGCGACGCGCGGATCGGGTCGGGTTCAAGGCCGGTGCGCTGGACCACGGCCTGCGGCACGCCCGCGGCGACCTCGTGTGCATCTTCGACGCCGACTTCCTGCCGGCCGCGGACTTCCTCCGGCGCACGCTGCCCGCGTTCGAGGACGAGCGGATCGGCATGGTGCAGGCGCGCTGGGAACACGTGAACCGCGACGAGAGCCCGCTGACACGCGCCCAGTCCGCGCTCCTCGACGGTCACTTCGTGATCGAGCACAAGGTGCGGCACGACCACGGCCTGTTCTTCAACTTCAACGGCACGGCCGGCATCTGGCGACGCCGCGCGATCGAGGACGCCGGAGGCTGGCAGCACGATACGCTCACCGAGGACCTCGACCTCTCCTACCGCGCGCAGCTCGCGGGCTGGCGGTTCCGCTACCTCCCGATGGTGTGCGCGCCGGCCGAGGTGCCGCCGACGATGACCTCGTTCAAGACGCAGCAGCATCGCTGGGCGAAGGGCTCGCTGCAGGTCGCCAAGAAGCTCGGCCCGTCCATCCTGCGCGCGAGGCTTCCGCTGGCCGTGAAGCTCGAGGCCGCCGCGCATCTGCTGGGCTACACCGGACATCCGGCCCTGCTCGTGTTCGCGCTGCTCGTTCCGTTCTCCGTCGGACGCGGTGCGTTCCTCGACGGGTTCGGGAGCTTCGCGATGTTCCTCCTGTGCACCGCATCGGTCTTCACCTTCTACGACCGGAGCCAGCGTGCGGTCGGCCGCGGTCTGCGTGCGCGCCTCGCCGAGGTGCCCGCGGCGGTCGCGCTCGGCATCGGCCTGAGCGTCAACCAGACGCGCGCGGTCCTGGAGGGCCTGTTCGGTTCGACCGGCGAGTTCGTTCGCACTCCCAAGCGTGGGACCAGGAGCGCAGACGACCGCGCGCGCACCTACCTCGCACGTCCCGAGGCGCTGCCCGGGATCGAGCTCCTCCTGGCGGCCTGGTTCGCGTGGGCGCTCACGATCGCGCTCCAGGCCGGTTCCTGGGGCTGGGTCCCGTTCCTGATCCTCTTCCTGTGGGGCTTCTCCTGGGTCGGCGTCGGCTCGCTGCGCGACTACCTGCACGCCCGCGGCGCGTGAGGCCGCGGTTCCCGTCGCCCGACTTGCAGAATCGAGGCGAAACGTCATGCTCTTCCGCCCCATGAGCGAAACGGAAGGTCAGGAAGCGCTGAGTCAGCGTCACGGCGACAACCTCTACCCGATTCAGTTCACCGAGACGTTCGGTCCCGAGGAGCTCACGCTCGACGTGCCCGCGGGCGTCTGGAACCCGACTCCGCACGGCGTCCACCTGGGCAACATGCTCGTCACGATGGACTTCTCGGGCGAGCACGTGCTGGAGCTCGGCACCGGCTGCGGCGTGCACGCGATCCTGATCGCGCGACGCGGCGCCGCGAAGATGACGCTCACGGAGCTCGACCAGGCTCCGCTCGACAACGCGCGTCACAACCTCGAGAAGCACGGCTGCGAGAACCCGATCGACTACGTCGTCGCCGACTGGACGAACGTCGCCGGCGGCCCCTACGACGTGCTGGTCACGAACCCGCCGTTCGCCAAGTCGGGCAAGCGCTACCGTCGCTACTTCATCGACACCTTGATCCTCGACGCGCACAAGCTCGTGCGCCCGGGCGGTCGACTGGTCTTCATCCAGTCGAGCATGGCGGACATCCCGCGTTCGCTGCGCCTGATGGAGGAGAACGGGATGGAGGTACAGATCGTCGGGGAGACCGACGGACCGTTCCGGTCGTACTACTTCGAGGACCCGGCCTACATCCGCGAGATGGCGATGGTGCCGGGGGCCTACAGCGTGCGGGACGGCGTGCACCACGAGCGCCTGATGGCGTTCGAGGCGACGCTGCCCGGCTGAGGCGGGAGCGCCCCTACTCGGCGCGGATCGTCAGGCCGTCGGAGGCGCGCAGCTCGACCCAGTAGGTCTTGCCCGGGCGGGCCTCGATGAACGGCGCCTCGCCGTGGATCGCTCGGATGCCGAGCTCGTCGCGCAGACCGGAGTCGTTGGCGTAGTCCCAGAAGCGGTTCCACAGCTCGGTGTGCAGCGGGTTCGGCGTCTCGTCGCCGTGGTAGATCATCGGCTGCTGGCCGGCGACGTCGAGCTGCGTCCCGTCGGTCGGACGCTGGTTCTCGCCGAACACGCTCTTGAAGAGACAGATCGAGGTGCCCCGAAGCACGTCCCCCTGCTCGACGTAGCTGTCGTCGAACTTCACGACGAGCGTCTCCACGTACACGGTCTTGCCCTCGACGACCACGTCCCGCGGGAGGCCGATCGGCTCTCCGTCGGGGCCCATCTCGCTGAAGCGCAGGACCGTCCGGATCGCCTCGGGATCCTCCTCTGGAGCTCCCTGGGAGAGGACCTCGAGCTTCGCGACCCGCGTATTGACCTTGAGGAGCTGCAGCGCGACGTCCAGCGTCTCGATCTCGGCCTCTTTCGCGGCGACGTCCTCGACCAGGAGCTCGATCTCCTCGTCCTTCTCCACGATCTCGACGCCCAGCGTCTGGATCTCGCGGTTCTTGTCCGCGACCTGGACGGCCAGCGCGTCCGCCTCGGCTCGTACGGTGTTGAGCTCCTCGTCGCGGTCGTTGAGCTTCGCCTTGAGGAAGAGCGTCCACCAGCCGGCGATCCCGACCAGACCCGCGAGCACGAGGGTCCGCAGCAGGATGTTGATGTTCTTGAACATGTCGGGAGTCCTTCGCGCGCCGAGGCGCGTTCCCCGTTTGTAGCAGGGAGCCTGGGCCCGCACTAAGCTCTTTCCTTCATGAGCCCGACCGCTGCCGCTGCGCTGGCCATCGCCGCCTACGCGCTCGCCTACAAGGTGTATTCGGGCTTTCTGGCGAAGCGTCTGTTCGAGCTCGACGAGCACGCGGTCACCCCGGCGCACGCGCTCCAGGACGGCGTCGACTACGTGCCCTCGCGACCGCTCCTCCTGTTCGGTCACCACTTCGCGTCGATCACCGGGTTGGCGCCGATGCTCGGGCCCGCGATCGCGGTCATCTGGGGCTGGGTCCCGGCGATGGTCTGGGTCGTCGGTGGCGCGGTCCTGATCGGGTGCGTGCACGACTTCTCGGCCCTCGTCCTGTCCGTGCGCAACAAGGGGATGAGCGTGGGGCAGGTGGCGGAGGTCCTGCTCGGGCCGCGCGGCCGCACGCTGTTCCACCTGATCATCTTCTTCGGCGTCTCGCTCGCGATGGGCGTGTTCGTCCTGGTGATCTCGAACCTGTTCCAGAGCGTGCCGGACCCCGC